>NZ_VOXR01000049.1:0-17236 GCF_013420645.1 Acinetobacter sp. C15 | reverse complement strand
AGAGTGAACCACCTGATCCCTTCCCGAACTCAGAAGTGAAACCTCTTAGCGCTGATGGTAGTGTGGGGTTACCCATGTGAGAGTAAGTCATCGCCAGCTCATTAATTCAAAATCCCCCTAGCTTAAACAGCAGGGGGATTTTTTTATGCAGAAAATTTGTGTGCTTAATAAAGCAAAATAAAACTTATGTCTAATGAGAATAATATATAAAACTTTAATTATTAATAGGATTGTAGACTAATGTTCAATTCTTATTTTCTGTAAATTGTGTGAAAGTTGCACCATCTACTCCACTAGCAAAGTGTGGATGAAGAAGGCTCGAAATGAGGGTCTTCATTATGGGTTGCTATGGAAGTTCACTGAAATACAGACTCACAGGAGGTGAGGAATGACACATCAAACTATTAACGTAAATGATGTCATTGATCACGCAAAATTTAAACCATTTCATTTTAATGTAGTGGCATGGTGTCTACTGATCATTTTATTTGATGGTTATGATTTAGCCATTAATGGTGTGGTATTGCCTTTATTAATGGACGAGTGGGGCTTAAGTGCGGTGCAAGCCGGTATGCTGGCCAGTACTGCATTGGCAGGGATGATGTTCGGTGCCATGATTTTCGGCTCGCTGGCCGACAAAATTGGCCGTAAAAAAGTCATCATGATCTGTATTGTGTTATTCAGTGGTCTAACCTTCGCAGGTGGCTTTGCTTCTAATCCGACAGAATTCGGTATTTTGCGCTTCCTGGCCGGTTTAGGGATTGGTGGGGTGATGCCTAACCTGGTGGCTTTAACCTCTGAATACGCGCCAAAGAACATGCGTAGTACGCTGGTGACCACCATGTTTAGTGGTTATGCAGTGGGTGGTGTGATGGCAGCATTATTGGGTGCCTGGTTAACCCCAAGCTTTGGCTGGGAAATCATGTTCTTTATTGCCGGTATTCCACTGTTGCTGTTGCCAATTATCTGGAAATTCCTGCCTGAATCGCTGATGTTTATTGTGAAAGAGAACAAGCAGGAACAGGCGCGTCCAATCATGGCCCGCTTGGCCCCAGAAGTGCAGATTAGCAATGAAACCAAATTTGAACTGCATCAGGTCGATGTGCCGGAAGCAGCCAACGTGGTAAGCCTGTTCAAACGTGGCCGTGCGTTAAACACCTTATTGTTCTGGTTAGCGTTCTTTACCTGCTTGCTGACCATGTACGCCTTAAGCAGCTGGTTGCCTAAACTGATGATGGCGGCAGGCTATTCAATGGACAATAGTCTGATGTTCATGATGGTGATGAACGTGGGTGCCGTGGTTGGTATTGTCGGCGGTGGTATTCTGGCTGACCGTTTCCATCTGAAACCGGTGTTGATGTTCCTGGGGATTATGGGCGCGATTGTGATGAGTCTGATGGGCTTCCAGTCAAACCAGTTCTTGCTGTACATCTTGGTATTCTTGGCGGGTGCAGCGTCAATCGGTTCACAAATGTTGCTGTATAGTTATGTGGCGCAATACTATCCACTGGCAGTACGTTCAACCGGAATTGGCTGGTCATCTGCAATTGGCCGTATGGGTGCGATTGTTGGACCAATCCTGATTGGTGGCTTACTCGGTATGAACCTGCCAGCACACTTCAACTTTATTGCTGTCGGTTTACCGGTATTGATTACCGCAATTGCCGTGGCGCTGATCATGAGTGAAGATGAAGCAGAACAGATTAAAGCAGGCAAAGCGGCGATTGCCAAAGCCTAATTGGTATTAAATGAAAAAAGCCTCCATAGATTGGGGGCTTTTTTTATGGCATTAAGAAAACAAAAACCACAGATAAAAAGAAACCCCATCATCCTGACGGGGTTTCTTCGTATTTCGTGCTTTAGGTATAACTCCTGTCGTACCTCACGATCCTGGTGCGCAAACTAATTATTGTTGTTTTCCGTTTGGGAAACGTCCTGTTTCCTGATGAATTTAGAATACGAAAATTCTGGGTTTGCTCCTAGCCTCAATTGTCTTCATTCGGTGTAAGCCAAAACGGACAAAGTCCGGCAGGTTACGCAAGTGTTCTTGGTCAAAACTGGCTTTGGGCTACAATCAAAGTATTGTCTGTTCTGTTTTAGGAAATGTCATGGCAAAACTACAACAATATTTGACCTGGCCTGCGGCATTGCTCATCGCAGGATTAACCACCGGATGTAATGCCCAGACCGAGCCTGCCAATTCAGCGAAAGCCGCCCAAAGCAGTGAAACTAGCAAGACCAGCCAGTCTTATCAGCTGGAACGGGTGGCGCGCTTACAGGAACCGTGGGCGATGGCTGAGCTGCCCGATGGCCGCTTGTTAATTACTGAAAAGCGTGGACGACTCAAATTGTTTAACCCGAGCAATAAACTGCTGCTTGAGGTTAAAGGTGTCCCCAAAGTTGCCTATGGCGGGCAGGGCGGTTTGGGTGATGTCGCGCTGCATCCACAGTTTGCCCAGAATCGCTGGGTCTATTTAAGTTATGTGGAAGCCGGCACAGGCGGTTATGGCGCGGTGGTGGCGCGTGCCGAGCTGGATTTAAAAGATGCGGCTCAGCCACAGCTAAAAAATATACAGCAGATCTGGGCCCAAGTGCCGAAAGTTCCGGGGCAGGGGCATTATGCTCACCGGCTGTTGTTTGATCAGGCCGGCTATTTGTGGGTCAGTTCGGGAGAGCGACAAAAGTTCGATCCGGCACAGGACCTGAACTCCAATTTAGGGAAAATTTTACGTTTAAATGCAGATGGCAGCGCTGCGCCAGATAATCCGTTCCGCGTTCAGGGCCAGATTGCGGCACAGGTATGAAGCCTAGGGCATCGTAATCCCTTAGGTATGGCGTTTGACCCGGCGGGGCAGCTGTGGGTGATTGAGATGGGACCCAAAGGCGGAGATGAGCTGAACCGGATTGAAAAAGGCGCCAATTATGGCTATCCGATTGTGTCCAATGGCGATCATTATAGCGGTCAGCCAATTCCGGATCATGCGACCCGGCCAGAATTTAAAGCGCCGGAACTGGACTGGACCCCGGTCATTTCACCTTCGAGTTTAATCTTTTACCGTGGCGATCAGTTTCCACAGTGGAAAAATAAGGCCATTGCCGGAGGATTGTCATCGCAGGCGATTATTGTGATTGACACCCAGGCTCAACCGGTACGTGAAGTACAACGGCTGGACATGAAGCAGCGTATTCGCGGGGTGATTGAAGCGCGTGAAGGTCATTTATGGGTGATTGAAGATGGTAAAGGCGCTAGCTTGCTGAAAATGACAGCCAAATAATGAATTCACAGATAATAAAAAGCCCCGACATCCTGTCGGGGCTTTTTAGATTCAGTTCTCAGATATCACTCCTGTTATATCTGTGCGTGCATCCTGCATGCGGCTTATGATTATTGTTTTATGCAACGAGACCTCCTGTCCCGGTATGGTTTTAATATACGTCAGGCGATCAGAACCAACCAGCCGCAAAACCCGACAAGTACTGTACGCTCAGGCGTACAACAGCGATTGATTTAAAATAGCGCATCATCTACAAGAACCAGAACATAAAGGACTGAAATAAAAGAAGCCCGAACATCCTGTCCGGGCTTCTCTGGATTCATTATTCCGGTATAACTCCTGTCGTACCGATCAGCATCCTGCTGTTGTTGCTTTTATTGTTATTGTTTTGATTTAAGAGACCTCCTGTCTCTGTATGTGGGTACTATAAAATGAAAGCGCGCTGCGCCCTAGTCGCAGTTCACCACAGCTGCTGTAAGAAAATGCTTACAGGGCTGCTGGCATTATGAGCTGACATATTGAATCAGCTTGTCAATTACCTGTTTCAGGGTCTTGTCATCAAATTCATTCGGTTCAAAGCTTTCGCTACGGTTACGGCTAAAAATATCGCGGATTTCCACCACTGCATTGCTGTCAATCAGTCCCAGCTGGGTGCCGACCTGACGGATCTGGTCAATCGAGCGTGATCCATTGGTGGCACCATAGCCGATATAAGCCGCTGGTTTGCCTTGCCATTCTTTGCCTAAGTAATCCAGCGCATTTTTTAAGGCCGGGCTATAGCCATGGTTATATTCGGGGCTGATAAAAATAAAGGCATCGCCCTGGGCAATTTTGTCGGCCCATTCCTGTTGACGCGGCTGGTCATAAATACCGCTTAGCGGCGGATTCGGACCGGCAAATAGTGGCAGGTTCCATTCTTTTAAATCGACCAGCTCGGTTTGCACGGTACTAAAGTTATAGCTTTTAATGGCCTGCTGTACCCAGTGTGCGACTTTAATAGCGGTACGTCCCTCGCGTACACTGCCGACAATAATCTGAATATTCATGTTTTATCCTGTGTTGTTTTTGCTGTAGGGATCAAATTAACGTGAATTGCGTTAGCCTGAATAGAGTCAGTTTGTATCTGCATCATGAACATGGCATGAAAAAAGCTCCCGAAGGAGCTTTTCAAAAATGCGGAAATTTTATTTCAGTTGAATGCCTTGCTGGCCCGCTGGGGTAACTTTAAAGATTTCCACTTCAAAGGTAATGTCTTTACCGGCCAGTGGATGGTTAAAGTCGACTTCAGTGATGTCATCATTGACCGATTTGACCACGCCATACAGGCTTTGTTTGGCCTTGTCTTCAAACTCGATCATGTGGCCTTCAACCGGACGCTGTTCAAACTTGACGGTGTCAAAGGTTTGGACATTTTCCGGGTTCCATGGACCAAAAGCTTCTTCGGGCGGCAGGCTGACGGTACGACGGTCGCCAGCACGCAAGCCAAACAGGGCTTTTTCAAAACCCGGTAACAGGCTGCCATCGCCCATCACCAGACTGACCGGTTCGGCACGGCTACGGGTATTGTCAATTTCCGGACCGCTTTCAATGGCCACAGAAAAGTGAAGTTCAACTTTAGAACCCGCTTCAATACGGGTGTCTTCGTTCGGATTGATAAATTCAGTCATGTTGCGCCTGCGCACGTTGAATACGGTGTTTTTCCAGGAAAAACGTATCAATAAGAAGCAAGATGGTGCCTAAGGTAATGGCACTATCTGCAATATTAAAGGCAGGGAAGTGGCTGTTGTTGTAGTAAACATGAATAAAGTCGACCACATAGCCCAGAGCGACCCGATCAATCAGGTTACCAATGGCCCCGCCCAGAATCAGGGCAATGGCCAGCGGTAATACCAGCATGTTCTTTGGCATACGCATCAGCCAGAACACAAAGATCACGGAGACCAAACCTGCCAGTGAGGTGAAGAAATAGCGTTGCCAGCCACCCGCATCGGACAAGAAACTAAAGGCTGCGCCATAGTTATGCAGTAATGTCCAATTTAAAAAGGGCAGCACAGGCACCGGATCTGCATAATTCAGATGGGTGACTGCAATCCATTTGGTCCATTGATCCAGAATAATCGCCACAATAGACAGTCCGATCCACCACAAATTATGCGGATAGAACTGGAATAAGCCCTTTTTCGGTTGTGGATTAGGCATATTTTCTCTCTTCGCCTTGGCCTGTCGGGAGGTTAATAATACAACGACCACATAAACCTGGATGTGCAGGATGTGTATTCACATCTGGCAGGACGTGCCAGCAGCGTACACATTTCTCGCCATCTGCCGCAGACACTTTCACGTTCAGACCGTCAAGATCAGAAGCTTCGCCTTGTGCGGCATCAAACTCATTCACAATCACCTGAGAGGTAATCAGGACAAAACGCAGTTCATCGCCCAGTTTATCCAGCACTGCTTTCAGCTCGGCATTGGCCCACAGCTCCACTTTGGCAGACAGGTTCGAACCGACGGTTTTTGCAGTACGCGCCGCTTCAATAAACTTGTTCACGGCAGATTTTACTGCAATTAAAGTCTGCCATTCGCTTTCAGCCAGCACGTTGGCTTCAGAGGCCACCGGCAGCTCATACCATTCAGCGGTGAATACATATTTTTCTGATTGCTCAGGAATCAGTGGCCACGCTTCTTGGGCAGTGAAGCTTAGGATTGGTGCCATCCAGCGAACAAAGGCTTGTACCAAGTGATACAGCGCAGTTTGCGCAGAATGACGTGCCTGAGAGTCCGCTTTGGTGGTGTACTGACGGTCTTTGATGATGTCGAGATAGAAACCACCTAAGTCATTAATACAGAAGTTGGTCAAGGCGCTGGTGACGATATGGAAGTTCATATCTTCATAGGCTTTCTTGATGGTTTCTTGTACTTCAGACGCACGTTGCAGGATGTATTGATCCAGCGCAATCAGCTGATCCACCGGCAGGGCATCAGTCGATGGTTTGAAGCCATTTAAGTTGGCCAGCAAGAAACGCAGCGTGTTACGGATACGACGGTAACCGTCTGAGGCACGGCTAAAGATTTCTTTACCGGCGGTCATTTCATAACGGTAATCCGCAGAGGCAATCCAGAAACGTAAGCCATCTGCACCCATGTCTTTGATGATGTCTTGCGGGGTAATGATATTCCCGAGCGACTTCGACATTTTGCGGCCTTTTTCATCGACCACGAAACCATGCGTCAACAAGCCTTTGTATGGCGCACGTTCATTGATGGCAATCGAGGTCAGCAGTGAAGACTGGAACCAGCCACGGTGCTGATCCGAACCTTCAAGATACAGATCGGCCGGATCTTGCAGTTCTTCACGTTCACGCAGCACGGCATAGTGGGTTGTACCTGAGTCAAACCAGACGTCTAAGGTGTCACGTACGGCGTTGTAGTGTTCAGCATCATCACCAATGAAGTCTTTGGCTTCACGGTTATACCAGCCGTCAATGCCTTCCTGTTCAATCAGTTTAGCCACTTCTTCGATCAGTTCAGGGGTACGTGGATGCAGTTCGTTGGTGTCTTTATGCACGAAGAATGGAATTGGCACGCCCCAGGTACGCTGACGCGAAATACACCAGTCCGGACGACCTTCAATCATTGCCTGAATCCGGTTTTTACCCCAATCTGGCACGAAGCTGATCTCGTTTTCAATTGCATTCAGGGCACCTTGGCGTAAACCTTTGGCATCCATGCTGATAAACCATTGCGGTGTGGCACGGAAGATAATCGGGGTTTTATGACGCCAGCAGTGCGGATAGCTATGCTTGATTGGATGATGTGCCCACAATTTGTTGGCTTCGCCCAGCGCAGCAATAATTTGCGGATTGGCTTTATAAATATGTTCACCGGCAAAAATTGGCGCAGTCGGTAAATACACGCCATTGCCGCCCACCGGGTTGTCGACTTTCAGGTTGTATTGCAGGCCGACTTTATAGTCGTCTACACCGTGGCCCGGTGCAGTATGCACGGCACCTGTACCGCTGGCATCGGTGACGTGTTCACCCAGAATCACCGGCACTTGACGCTCAGTAATTAACGGATGTTGCAGCACCAGATTTTCCAGTTTGCTACCGGCAAACTCGGCCAGCACTTCAAATGAATTGAAGCCATAACGCTGGGTCGCAGATTCTACCAGTGTTTTTGCCAGAATAAAGTTTTGCTCGGCCTGTTCTTCACCGCGCGCCTTGACCAGTTGATATTCAAGTTCGGCATGTAATGCTACCGCCTGGTTGGCTGGCAGGGTCCATGGGGTGGTGGTCCAGATCACGATATCGGTTGAGTCTTTAACATCAACACCTAGACGTGCAGACAAATCAGCTAAGTCAACCACTGTAAAACCGACGTCAATTGCATCGGATTTTTTATCTTCATATTCAACTTCAGCTTCTGCCAGCGCTGAACCACAGTCCAGACACCAGTTCACCGGTTTCAGGCCTGGCTCGATATGACCGGCTTTGGCAATGGCACCCAGAGAACGGACAATATCCGCTTCCTGCTTGAAGTTCATGGTCAGGTATGGGTTGTTCCAGTCGCCAAACACGCCCATACGGATAAAGTCTTTTTTCTGCAGCTCAACCTGGGTGTAGGCATATTCACGGCAGGCTTTACGAAAGGTCGAAGCATCAACTTTGACGCCGACTTTGCCAACTTTTTCTTCAACTTTCAGTTCAATTGGAAGACCGTGACAGTCCCAGCCTGGTACATATGGTGCGTCAAAACCGTCCATGACACGGCTTTTAATGATGATGTCTTTCAGGACCTTATTAACCGCGTGACCAAGGTGAATTTGACCATTGGCATACGGAGGGCCGTCATGAAGCACATATTTTTTCTTGCCGATACGCGATGCACGAATCTGCTGATAAATGTCATCGGCATACCACTCTTCTAACCATTTCGCTTCACGTACTGCGAGGTTTGCTTTCATTGCAAAGTCAGTACCTGGGAGGTTCAGTGTGGCTTTATAGTCCACTGCATTTTCAGGAGTTTGCTTATCGCTCATGCAAGTTGTCTTCCAATTTAATCAGCCATTTGACTGACACGTTTTACAGTAAAAATGTGAGTTATTCAAAAGGGAATTTTGGGGTGCTGCGGCGAAACTCAAGCAGTTTCTCCACATCATCATCAATTCCGGCTTTTAAGGCTTCAAGCGAAGGATAGTCCTTTTCGCCATGTAAATAGTTTAAGAACGTCACCCGCATTAACAGGCCATACAGATTAGCAGAAACCTCGGGGAAATGTACTTCTAATCGCCATTCCGGATGGTCCTGTTTGATGGCCGGTCGGGTACCGACATGACCGGCACCAAACAGCGCGGTCGGGTCATAGCCGGCAATTCCGGGCTGGTTCGGATTCTCTGCCTGAACTTTGGCTTGTAAGGATTCGGTTTCACAGACCACTTCCACACCATAAATCCCGTTCAGGCAGGGTTTATGCCGGTTCAGACGGACATTAATGGTCGGAAAATCAATGGTCCGGCCAATCTGGTCGCCGTATTGTACCCGGCCGGTAATACTATACGGGCGCCCCAGCAATTTGGCTGCCAGCGCTAAATTGCCGGCCTGCAAGGTCTGACGGATCCGGGTCGAGCTGACCCGTTCACCATCGGCCAGAATGGTGTTTAAGTTGGTGACCTGAAAGCCGTATTGCTGCAAAAACTCGCTATTACCCTGACGGTTTTTGCCAAAATGGAAGTCATCACCCAGCACCAGACTGTGGGCATTGAGTTTATATTTGAGTATGTCGGCAAAGGCTTCGGCGCTTAAGCTGCGGAAATAATTATCAAATTTGGCGACTGCAATATAGTCTACACCCAGCTCGGTTAAATATTCGACTTTTTCTCTCAAGGAGCTGATGCGCGGCGGTGCCTCATAGCCTTTAAAAAATTCCAGCGGCTGTGGCTCGAAAATCATCACCAGGGTTTTCAGCTGCTGGGCTGCTGCCAGCTGTTTTAGCTGGGCAATCATGGCCTGATGCCCCAAATGCACGCCGTCAAAATTACCAATGGTAACGGCAGTTTTTTCCAGTTGAAAATCAGGCGCTAAAGCATTCAGACGGAGGAGCTGCATGGGCAAAGAATGACGTTATACATTAAGAAAGGCTATATATTGCCATATTCTCACACATTCGTCTTGTTGTTCTGTTTTTATGCAAAATTTTTCTTGCTCATTTTTGACTGGTGCCACAGCACTGGCGGGTTTTTATCAAATGGAGCGTAAAACTCTGTCTTTCAGGTCAGAGATATAAGCGACACGACATGAAATGTCGTTTAATTACTAAAAACCAATATTTTAAGCCTGATATGAGCTAATATAAGCCCATGAAAACACTTAAATTACGCATAAAAGACAAACATTGTAAGGTGCTAGACCAATTGGCATCTGAAGTTAATTTTGTCTGGAACTATGTCAATGATTTGTGTTTCAAACACCTACAGCGCAAACAACAATTCTTTTCAGCATACGATATTGCTAAATATACGAAAGGCGCATCAAAGGAATGTAATCTTCATAGCCAAACCATTCAGGCTGTAACAGAAGAATTGGTCACTCGCAGAAAACAGTTCAAAAAATCAAAATTGAGATGGCGTGTCAGTAATAAGAAATCAGCAAGAAGATCACTAGGTTGGATACCCTTTAAAAAGGTCGCTATTAAATACGCCGATGGATACGTTCAGTATGGCAAGCATCAATTCAAGCTATGGGATAGTTACGGACTATCGAAATACAGCATTCAAACAGGCTCATTTGTAGAGGATAGTCGTGGACGTTGGTATCTCTGCTTAGTGGTTGATTCACCCAAACAAGACAAACCTACCGCCACAAAAGCCGTGGGTATTGATCTAGGCTTAAAAGATATTGCTACTTGTTCAGATGGCACAGTCATCAGTAATCCCAAGTTCTATCGAAAATACGAGCAAAAGCTCGGTATTGCTCAGAGAGCGAGAAATAAAAAGCGTGTCCGTGCATTACACGCCAAGATTGCAAACTGTCGTAAAGACTATTTGCACAAGGTTAGCACCCAGCTGGTGAAAGACAATGCACTGATTGTCGTTGGTGATCTAAGTGCGAACAAACTTGTAAAAACTAAAATGGCGAAATCTGTTTTAGATACAGGATTTTCAGCACTCAAAACCATGCTCAAGTATAAATGCGAGAACGCAGGGGTCATGTTTGAGGAAGTCAACGAGAGATTCACAACCCAAACCTGTTCGAGCTGCGGTGCAATCACCGCAAGCAGTCCGAAAGATAGATTTGCGAATAAGAGTATGGGAATGTGAATGCGGAAGTGTAAATCAACGCGATTTAAACTCCGCCAAGAACATACTTGCGCTTGGGCATAAGCGTCTAGCAGTAGGAATTTCCCTCCTTTCAGGTGGGTGAGGATGTCAACAGGAGCGAATGAAAATGGAAACGCGTAGCCAGTACTGAAAAGCTGCATAGATATGAAAAAAAGTGGAGTCGTTGGAAGACCTGTCATTTCAGGGATAGCTTTTATTTTTCTGCCTTTTGCTTTCTAATGTGGCTCCCAGCAACTGCGGTAGAGAAGCAATAATGTCGGATCTGGCCTTAATTATGGCATTGCCGAGTGAATCCAAAGGTCTGTTTGAACAGGCTGGCATCGAGGTGCATTATAGTGGTATTGGCAAGATTAATGCTGCCTTTAAAGCCTTTGAGGTAATTCAGAAAACTGGCTGTAAAACCCTGTTAAATTTAGGTACGGCCGGCAGCTCCTATTTTAATGCGCATGAGCTGGTGGAAGTGACCCAGTTTGTACAGCGTGATATGGATGTATCGCCGTTGGGTTTTCAGGTCGGAGTGACACCCATGGATGACGATCATCCGGCGGAAATTCATTTGCCGCAGCATTTTTCCCATTTACCGGCTGGTATTTGTGGCACCGGTGACAGCTTTGAAACTGGTACACCGAAAGTGGCCTGTAATCTGGTGGATATGGAAGGCTATGCGCTGGCCAAGGTCTGCAAAAAACTGGATGTACGGCTGATTTCCGTCAAATATATTACCGATGGCGCCAACGATACGGCACATCTGGACTGGGAAGAAAATCTGTTGCTGGGGGCGAAAAAATTATTGTCGTTATATCAGCAGAGTGGTTTTTAGTTCGGCGACCATAGCAAACTATGGTCGTATGCCAAAATCATGCTCAATCGTCGATTGATTCTGAGGGAGGTGCGGTATTCAGTTCTGGACGCGGCACAATACCATAAAGCATCAGATGCACGGTATGCTGGATAATGCGCTGCTGCATGCTGCGGTTGCGCAGGGTTTTGCCGGTGACCATTTCCATTTGCGTCGCGAAGTCTGCATAGTTCTGGGTCAGGGCCCAAATATTCAGAATCAGCAGTTCAGGGTCAATATCTTTGGAGATTTTGCCTTGTTCCTGCCAGTTGCTGATGACTTTGGCTTTACGCTTGACCAGTTTTTTCAGCGGACCTTTCAGGATTTCCAGAATATGCGGGGCACCCTGAATCACTTCCAGCGCAAACAGGCGTGAAGCTTTTGGCTGGGTGCGAGACACTTCAATCTTTTGCAATAAGTAGTTGGTGATCGCTTCTTCAGGTTCAAGCTCGGCTTCCAGCATTTGCAGTGGCGCCAGCCATTTCTGTAATACAGTGGTCAGCACTTCTACATATAACGCTTCTTTATTTTCATAGTAATAGAAAATATTCGACTTATGCATTTCTGCAATCTGAGCGATTTCATCTAAGCTCGCCCCATTAAAACCGTATAAGGAAAATACGTCGAGTGCTGCGTTCAGCAACTGATGTCGTTTTTGAGTACTCTTTTTTTGTTCCATTAGCAATTAAAAAACAATGAAAAGGGGGAATCACGAATTGTACGTCAAATCATCAGTTTTGTGCATCCTCGTCTATTGCAAATTATGATAAATGCAGCAGAATTTTGTAGATTAACTAATAATTTCCCCAGGATTGTTAAATTTAAGCCCTATAAAGCACACTTTTTGAGTCTGGTAAAAAATATAACTGAAGACTTGATTTCAAAGATTTTTTATTCTTTTATTTTAAATCAAAATATAAGACATAGTTTATAGAAATAATCCTACATCTCTTTGGGCCTATGTCACAAAAGTTTCATAAACCGAGATGAAGTTTTACCGCTTGCCAGGCTTGCTCATTGGTTTCACGCACAATCACATGCAGACGGATGCCATAGTTCAGGCTACGGCCTTTGGCTGCAGCTTTGGCACGTACCGTTTCAATTTTTTCTTTTACTGCTGCCGGCGGTTCACCCCAGGTTAAATAGGTGTCGACCTGATCGGTGGCCAGCTCAATGGCTGCATCGGAAGAGCCACCAAACCAGAGCGGCGGATATGGTTGCTGGACCGGTGGATAGAGCAGCTTGGCTTCATCGACCTGTAAGCGTTCGCCGTGGAAGCTGAACGATTCGCCCGTATGCGAGCGGGTTAAAATTTCACGCCAGATGGTGGTGTATTCCGCAGCCGTCTGATAACGCGTGGCATGATCTTCATAGACACCATCGCCTTTTAGTTCCTGTTCATCACCGCCCGTGACCAGATTCAGTAACACCCGGCCGCCAGATAAACGGTCAAACGTCGCCGCCATACGCGCTGCTAAGGCTGGTGTGGTCACGCCTGGACGCAAGGCCACCAGAAATTTCAGGTTCTGGGTCGCATCAATTAAACTGGCTGCAGTAATCCACGGATCTTCACAAGAACGGCCGGTTGGAATCAGTACACCTTCATAACCTAAATTGTCCACTGCCACCGCAATCTGTTTCATATAGGCATGATCGACCTGACGGCCACCTTTGCTGGTACCTAAATAGCGGCTGTCACCATGGGTGGGAATAAACCAGAAAATTTTCATATTATCGTCCTTTATTTAAATGGGATTACTCGGTCATCAATCTGCAGTTGGAGCCGTCCAGACAATGGGCTGGACCTCAATCGGTTTTGGAATCAGCTTGAGCTGATAGAACTGGTCAGCAATTTTCTGCTGGGCCTGAATGACTGTCGGGTTTAAGCGTTGAATTGGAGACGGTTTCAGGCGGCGGTCAAAGGCGTTTTTGGCGACCGCCGGGTCCAGGCCGGTATTTTTCTGATAAATTTCTAGGGCCTGAGACTGATGTTTAACAATCCACTGATCCGCGGCATTCAGGGCCGCCAGAAAGCCGGTGGTGGCCTGTGGATGTGCGGCAATAAATTTGGGATTGGCCACATAAAACGAATAGGTCTGGTCAAACTCACCGGTCTTGATCAGCGGGCGGGCCTGTCCATGCAGTTCAACCGCAGACAGGAACGGGTCCCAGATGGCCCAGGCATCAATCGACTGCTTGTCAAAGGCGGCACGTGCATCGGCCGGTGGCAGCCAGATTGGCTGAATATCCGACCAGTTCAAGTTGGCTTTGGCCAGCACTTTGGCCAGAAATTCGTGGGCATTGGAGCCTTTTTGCAGGGCAATACGTTTGCCTTTTAAATCCTGCAGGGTCTGTATGGCACTTTGCTGTGGTACCACTAAGGCCAGTGAATGGTCGGCATAGACTTCATAGCCGACATAGTTCAGCTCCTTGCCAGCCGCCTGGGCAAAAATGGGCGGGGTATTCCCCACTGAACCATAATCGACTGCACCAACGGCCAGGGCTTCCAGCATTTGCGGTCCGGCCGGAAACTCTTTCCATTCAATTTTGGCCTGTGGGAATTGCTGTTCCAGCAGTTTTTCATCACGTGCCACCAGTAAATTTAAGGAAGATTTCTGGTAGCCAATGGAAATGGTTTTCAGCGCCTGTTCAGTTGAGTTGTTGTCCGTTACCGCCTTGTGGGCTTCCGGTTTCTGGCAGCCGCTGAGACCCAGTCCCAGCGTGGAAATACCCAGCAGCGCCCAGATTGTTAATTTACGCATCTTCTTATTCCTCATTCTTGTGGTGTCGACTGCGTATTCAGCAGGGCCGCCTGAATCTGAATTTGCTGTGGAATCAGCTTTTGCTGATAAAAGGCATCAGCTACATATTGCTGTTCTTTGGCCACGTCACTAGAGATGGCCTGTACGCCAAAGCCCATACGGGAAATTGAAGTTTTTAAGACCTCGACATCCAGGCCGGTCGGTTTTTGCAGCAGTTGAGCCGCTTCATCCTGATGCTGGGCCACCCATTGCGTGGTGCTGTTCAAGCTTTGCACCACGGTGTCTAGAACCTGCGGATGCTGTTCGGCAAACTGACGATCCGCCAGATAGAACTGATGGTTGCTGACCAGATTTTCGCCGGTGGCAATGACCCGTGCGCCAATCTGGTGTTCGGCTGCGGCAAAGAACGGATCCCAGATCACCCAGGCATCCACCGAACCACGTTCAAAGGCTGCGCGGGCATCGGATGGGGGTAAATACACCACTTGAATATCGTGCAGGCTAAGCTGGTTGGCTGCTAACAGCTTCAGCAGCAGATAATGCACATTGGAGCCTTTGTTCAGGGCAATGCGTTTGCCTTTTAGATCCTGCACCGACTGAATGGCTGAATCTTTAGGCACAATTAAGGCCTCAGCTAGCGGTGCTTTGGGCTGGTTGGCCACATAGACCAGTTTGGAATTGGCCGCCTGGGCAAAAATGGGCGGTGCTTCGCCGGCTTCACCAAAGGCCACACTGCCGACATTTAAACCTTCCAATAATTGCGGGCCGGCTGGAAATTCTACCCATTTCACCTGTACACCCTGGGCTTTTAAGGCCTGTTCCAGTTCACCGCGTTCTTTGACAATTGGTAAAATGCCGTATTTCTGGAAACCAATATTCAGGGTAATGTTGTCCGCGTCTTTGGGGCTGCTACAGGCAGTTATGAACATGGCACCCGCCACCACGGCAGATAAAATAGCGCTTTGAGTTGAAAAAATACGGCGTAGGCTGCTCATGAAAATACCTGCTCTCGGAAATTAAAAAATTCAAAAGTGGAGAATGAGAGCTACCTTAAAGATTTTTCTTTTTCGAAAAAAATAACAAATCAGGAATTTCTAATCAGGAAAAAAGATAAATAAAGATGTGCAAATCTTATGCATAAATCTGATTTATAAAATAGATAATCTATTAAAAGCTTAAGTGTTAAATTGTTGTATTTAAAATATTTTTATGGAATTGAAGGCGCAGGAATAAGCTTATGCCCATTCCTGCTAATGTAAGATGCAGCAGAATTGGGCCGGCTGCAGATAAGCATATGTCAAATTGAGCTAAAGCCGGCCTTGAACAAGCATAAAGAGCGCATTCTCGCTCTTTTAAGGGCGAGTTAGCTCTTTTTTAGTGACTTGGATTTTTTTGCATTTTTTTCAGAAGTTGGTGTTCTTTGATCAGACTAGGTGAGTGACTTTTTACAGACCAGTGAATTGCGCTGGTAGTTGTATAAGGCTTGGCGGGCATTGGGTAAGTCATCGACACTGGCCGGCTCAAAGCCCTGTTCCAGAAACCAGTGCGCAGTACGGGTGGTCAGAATAAATAGCTGCTGAATGCCAAGACTACGGGCTTTATCTTCCAGATAATGCAGAATCTGGCTGCCGCGATTGGATTTACGATAGGCCGGATGTACCGCCACGCAGGCAATTTCCGCCGAGCGCAGTTCATTGTCGCTGACCGGTAGCGGATACAGCGCCGCACAGGCCAAAATGGTGCCATCACGTTCAATCACCGCAAACTGTTCAATTTCATTTTCCAGCCGTTCCCGTGAACGGTAAACCAGCACACCTTCTTCTTCCAGCGGGCGCAGCAGGCTGATGAGACCACCGACATCCTGAATATTGGCGGTGCGCACTTCTTCATAATGCGCATCGGTAATCATGGTGCCGGCACCATCGCGGGTAAACAGCTCTTCCAGTAGTGCGCCATCAGAGGCATAGGAAATCAGATGTACGCGATTGACGCCCTGAGTGGCAGCATCCTGTGCACCGCGTAAATGCAGGGCCATTTCCGGCTGGCTGGCCTGATACAGACCAATATAATGATTGAGCTGGGATGGGCGGATTTCACGTTGCAGCTGACCCTGTTCATTCAGTAAACCCTGCTGTTTGCCCAAGAAAATCAGCTTGTCGGCTTGCAGGCGAATCGCGGTTTTGGTGGCGACTTCTTCAGCCAGTAAATTAAACACTTCGCCCGTCGTGGAATAGCCGGTCGGACCGAGCACGACAATATTATGATTGTCCAGATGACGCTGAATGGCATCGGTATCGACACTGCGCACTTCGCCGGTCAGCTGGAAATCAACCCCATTACGAATACCATAGGGCTTGGCGGTAATAAAATTGCCCGAGACTACATCAATGCGGGCGCCGTACATCGGCGAGTTGGCCAGTCCCATCGACAGCAGGGCTTCAATTTGCAGGCGAATTGAACCGACCGCATTCATGACACAGCTTAACGATTCGCGCGTGGTAATGCGGCGCTGCTGATGAAACGGGGTGTCGATTTGGCTGGCCTGTAAATTCTGGTTAATCTGCGGACGGGCACCATGCACCAGCACTAGCCGGATGCCCAGCGAATGCAGCAGGGCAATATCATGAATAATATGCTGGAAATTGTCATGCAGGACTGCTTCACCATCAAACATCAGCACGAAGGTTTTGTTGCGATGGGCATTGATATAAGGCGCAGAATGTCGAAACCAGTGCACATATTGCAAAGTTGTGCTGTGTGATGTTTCGGTAGAATTCAGGTGCATGCCGGTCTCAATCAAGCAAAAGTCTTATAGTGGATTCTAATCAAAAAATACCGGGGCGTAAGCTGAAAAAATAAAAAAACACCTGAACGGGGTGGTTCAGGTGTAAAGAGGGAAGGGTTAATAACTGCTAATTGAAATCTACTTATTTCTATATTATTATATACAAATGAATAGATATGTTAGTATTGGCGTTGCAGCTAAAACACTGGGTGTTTCCATCCAAACCCTAAGAAGATGGGA
>NZ_VOXR01000048.1:0-17349 GCF_013420645.1 Acinetobacter sp. C15 | reverse complement strand
GAGGTGTTCGTAAGACGACTAAGGGTGTTAAAGCCCTTTTTCGCAGTACCAATGAAGCGTCAAAAGAGATGTGTGCAACTTAGGTTGCACTACGGAAACTCGGTTGCTTTAGCTCCGAGTAGTTCATACTACGCGCTTCGCTTGTCTTACGTAATTTTTACAACCGTGCATAAAAAAGAATCCCCAAAAATGGAGATTCTTTTTGCATGAAAGCCTACGCGGACTTCGTCCTTGTCTTGAGTAAAACTTAAAGCAGCGCTTTAAGTTTTACTCAGGCTTTAGCCCTTCGGCTTTTTCTAAAGTTTCATCATTATTGAAGAATTTTTCGCGTTGTTCTTCCAGAAACTTTTTCGCATCTGCTTCAAACACGTTTAAACGCTTTTCATTGATCAGCGTGGTCTGGTGTTTCAGCCATTCGTTCCAGGCCTGTTTAGACACGGTATCAAATAACTCCTGACCTTTGGCACCCGGGAACGGGGCAAAGTCCAAGCCTTCCATTTCTTGTTGATACTTACGGCAAAATACTTGTCGAGACATATCCATACTCCGAATTTAAGATTAAGCGTAAAGTTGCTCTAAACGGGCGTGGGCGCGTTCAATCGCAGCAGCGACTTGTGCCGGAGCAGTCCCCCCAATATGGTTACGTGCATTCACTGAAGCTTCCAGAGTTAAGGCTTTTTCAAATACATCGGCCTGAATCAGGTCAGAGAACTGCTGCAGCTGTTCCAGGGTCAGTTCAGACAGGTCTTTGCCTTCCTGTACGCCTAGTGCGACCGCTTTACCAACAATTTCATGGGCATCACGGAAAGCAACGCCATTTTTCACCAGGTAATCCGCAAGGTCGGTTGCAGTAGAGAAACCACGCAGCGCCGCTTCACGCATTTCTGCAATATTAGGCACCAATGCCGGAATCATGTCAGCAAACGCCATCAGTGAACCACGTACAGTATCAATTGCATCAAACAGAGGCTCTTTGTCTTCCTGGTTGTCTTTGTTATAGGCCAGTGGTTGACCTTTCATCAGGGTCAACAGGCTCATTAAATCACCATAAACACGGCCGGTTTTACCGCGAACCAGTTCAGGGACATCCGGGTTTTTCTTTTGCGGCATGATCGATGAACCGGTACAGAAGCGGTCAGGAATATTCACAAATTTAAACTGGGCTGAGGTCCACAGAATCAGTTCTTCCGACATACGTGACAGGTGCATCATGATTAACGATGCCGCAGCGTTAAATTCAATCCCGAAATCACGGTCAGATACTGCATCTAAAGAGTTTTCAGCCACGGCATCAAAGCCCAGTAATTCTGCGGTATAGGCGCGGTCGATTGGATAGGTTGTACCTGCCAGTGCAGCTGAACCGAGTGGCATACGGTTCACACGTTTACGGCAGTCAATTAAGCGCTCAGAGTCACGTACCAGCATTTCAAACCAGGCCATAAGGTGGTGACCAAAAGTCACAGGTTGAGCAGTTTGTAAATGGGTGAAGCCCGGCATAATCGTGTCAGTGTTTTTTTCCGCCAGGCTTAGAATACCAGTTTGTAGTTTTTTCAATAATTCTAAAATGGCATCAATTTCATCACGCACATACAGACGGATATCGGTCGCCACCTGGTCGTTACGGCTACGGCCGGTGTGCAGTTTTTTACCGGTAATGCCAATACGCTGGGTCAGGCGTGATTCGATGTTCATGTGCACATCTTCAAGGTCAATACGCCATTCAAACTGACCCGCTTCAATTTCGGCTTTAATGGTGTTTAAGCCGTTGATGATGTCGTCACGTTCCTGTGCAGTCAGCACGCCAACTTTGGCCAACATGGTTGCATGGGCGATTGAACCGGCAATATCTTGTTTATAAAAGCGTTGGTCAAATTGGACAGATGCTGTAAATTCAGCAACAAATGCGTCAGTAGCTTCAGAGAAACGACCGCCCCACATACCCGAAGTCTGGGTTTGTGACGGATTTGAGGAATTAGAAGATGTGGTCATGTCGGCTCAATAGAATAAAAAGCAGTAATTTGAAAACGAGTATAACAAATTCGGAATCACTTGCCGAAGGGCAGGTGAGATCATCTTTTGCAGATACGGCTGATGAAAAAAATTACAGTTATTTTTTTACGAAAATAGGGCGTTGGCAACATCTAATTGAATTATTTATTGCCAGCAATGTATTGGCCATGGTGCTGGCACTGGCTGAAGCGCAGGGCTGGCAGGCATTAACCGGCTCAAGGCTGCTGCAATATGTGCTGTATATTAACTGGGTGCTGCTGGCCTTTACTGCCTTTATTGAATATTTTCAAAGACGTTTGGGCCGGATGAGTCTGGGCTTTTCGCTCGGTTTTGGTTTTTTATTGCTACAGCTAATTGTACTGGTGACCACTTTAAGCCTGAATCTGCTGACGCATTTTGGCCAGAATTTTCATCTGCGTGACTTGACTGCAGCCGAGCTGGGGGGCGGGCTGGATTTGCATTTAAGTTATGGCATCTTGCTGGGAGCATTCTGTTTTCGCTATTTATATTTGCGCGAACAGAATTATCTGCGCGAGCAAAGTGCTCTAAAGGCCAAGGTGCATGCCTTGCAAGCGCGTATCCATCCGCATTTTTTATTCAACAGTTTAAATAATGTCATTAGCCTGATTGCGATTGATCCTGAAAAAGCCGAGCAGATGCTGCTCAATCTGTCACGTCTGTTTCGTGCCAGTTTACAGGAAGTCAAGCTGGTCAAGCTGCAGGAAGAAGTTGAATTATGCCAGCGTTATCTGGAGATTGAGCAGATTCGTCTGGGTGAACGCTTGCAGGTGGAATGGAAAATTGAACAGCCGCAACTGCTCAGTCAGGTACAAATTCCCTTATTAACTTTACAACCTTTACTGGAAAATAGTATTTTTCATGGTGTTGAAAAAATATCCAGACCGAGTACCATTAGCGTATTGGTAGAAATTTTGGAAAATCAAGTCAATATCGTCATTACAAACCCTTACGTAAACGCTAAAATGAATTTACGACAAGGACATGGTATTGCAATTCAAAATGTGCAACAGCGTCTACGCGCCTTTTATGGAAGAAAGGTGGTCTTTCAAACGTATGCAGGGGAGGGCATGTATACCACCGTGGTACAGTATCCATATAAATAAAAAAAAATTCACGTTAAGCTATAAAAATAAATGATTTAACGTAAAGGAGGGATAAATGGATGTTCTGATCTGTGATGATGAACCTCTTGCAACTGAGCGTTTGGCCCGCTTGGTGACTCAACTTGGACATCAGGTGGTGGCAACCGCCAGTCATGGTGAGCAGGCCATTGAGCTAGCAGATGAACATCAGCCAGATGTCGTGTTATTAGATATTCAGATGCCAGAAATGGATGGACTAAGCTGCGCCCAGCATTTGCGCGAGCTTGACTCCATGCCGGCAATTGTCTTTTGTACCGCCTATGATGAGCATGCACTTGATGCATTTAAATCGCAGGCAGAAGGGTATTTGTTAAAACCGGTCATGCAACAGGAATTGCAGCAGGTTTTAGATCACTTAACCAAACTCACGCAAGCCCAGCTGAGTCACATAAAACAAAAAGAAAATATGGAAGAATTGAATATAAAACGCCACCAGATCACGGCGAAAACTTATCGTGGTGTTGAACTGGTGCCTGTAGAAAATATTTATTATTTTTTAGCAGATCAAAAATATGTCACCGTGCGCCATAAAAATGGCAGCGTGCTGATTGACGAAACCTTAAAAGACCTGGAGCATGAATTTGCCGATCAGTTTATTCGGATTCATCGCAATGCACTGGTCTCGATTCATTATCTTGAAGGACTGGAAGTGATTAATACCGGTCAATATCAGGTGCGTTGTCGTGAACTGGAAGAACGTCTGGCAGTAAGCCGTCGTCATTTACCGACCTTAAGAGAACGTATTCAGAAACTGTAAGCACCGGCTGAAATGGCTTTTTCGCCATCTCAGGGTGCAAATTGACTTGCATTTTCAAGCGATCAGGTTAAGTTTAAGGGAATCCTTTTATTTGCTTTCACTGACATGATGAACACCCTGAAAATTGCAACTCGACAAAGCCCGCTGGCATTATGGCAGGCGGAACACATTCGTGCGCGTTTAGAAGCCTTACATGCCGGTCTAAACGTGGAGTTGGTCACCTTCGTGACCCAGGGTGATAAAATTCTCGATACCCCCTTAGCCAAAATTGGGGGCAAGGGACTGTTTGTCAAAGAATTAGAAGCAGCTTTGCTAGATGGTCGTGCTGACCTTGCTGTGCATTCCATGAAAGATGTGCCAATGGCGCTACCAGAAGGCTTAAGCCTGGCGGTGATTTGCGAGCGTGAAGATCCGCTGGATGCCTTTGTGTCCAATACTTATGCCAGCTTTCAGGACTTGCCGCAGGGTGCCAAAGTCGGAACGTCCAGTTTGCGTCGTAAATGCCAGATTTTAAAAGCACGCCCTGACCTGGAGATTATTGATTTGCGCGGTAACGTTGGTACCCGTCTGTCCAAGCTGGATGCAGGTCAATATGATGCGATTATTCTGGCCAGTGCCGGCCTGAAGCGTTTGGGCCTTAGTGAGCGGATTCGTCATACGCTCGCGCCTGAAGTGAGTTTGCCGGCCGTGGGTCAGGGCGCTTTGGGGCTGGAATGCCGGACTAATGATCAGGCCGTACTCGAGCTGATTTTGCCGTTGATGGATGATGAAACCAATGTCTGTGTACGCGCAGAACGTGCGTTTAATGCTTATCTGGAAGGTGGCTGTCAGGTGCCGATTGCCGGTTATGCCACTTTAAAAGATGGCCAGCTGTCGATGGAAGGCCGGGTGGGCAGTGTCGATGGCCAGACCTTGTTAAGCGCACAGCTCAGTGCCGCACCCGAGCAGGCCGAACAGCTGGGTGAACAACTGGCACAGAACCTGTTGGCACAAGGGGCAGGTGAGCTGCTAAAAGCCTTATATTAAGATGCTGTTTATTAATACCCGCCCGGCCGATCGAGCCTGTGCCTTGTCACAGGCTTTAAGGCAACAGGCCTGGTCGGTGATTGAGCTGCCTCTGCTGGAATTACAGGCCTGTCCCTGGTCCGATGCATTGGCACAGCTGTACCAGCAATTACTGCAGGCGCAGCGGATTGTGGTGGTCAGCCCGACCGCGGTACACATCGGGATGGAGTATCTGGCGCAAAGCGGTATTCATCTCGATCAATTACAACATTTACAGTGGATTGCGGTTGGTGAAAAAACGGCGCAGGTACTGGCGGAATACGGAATTTCGAGCGCCGTGCCGGAGGTTGAAACCTCGGAAGGGATGCTGGAACTGCCTTTATTAAAATCCCTGGCGGCCGGTTCGTGTATTGCCTTCTGGCGCGGTGAAGGTGGACGTCAGTTTATGATGGACAGCCTGCAACAGGCCGGAATGCAGATTCTGAATTTTATTTTATATCAGCGTCAGTGTCCGGCCGCGTCGATTCAGCAGATGCCCGCGCTATTGCCACAACTGCAGCAGCACCGGGACTATTGGATGCTGATTAGCAGTGAGGCCAGCTGGTTAAACTGGTTGCGGCTGAGTCAAGCGCAAAAAGAATTATTGAACCGGGGACGTTATCTGGTGCTGGGTGACCGCCTGGAAGCGCTGTTGATGGATTATCAACAACAGCATCACACCCGTTTTCAACTGATCAAGTTGACGAATTTAAAAACAGAAACAATACTGCAGCAGATTGAGCTTAAATCAGGACACGCATGAAGAAGCTACTTATTTTATTATTGATCATCGGCTTGGCCTGGATGTTAAAGCTGAGCTATGACGTATTTAAAATAACGGCGCAGCAGTCCGAATTGTCTCAGAGTATGCATCAGGCGGAAAAAAGCCGTGCTAATCTCAATGACCAGCTGGTGGCTTTGCAGCGCCAGAGTAGTAATCCTTCTCCATCTGTATCTTCAAGTGCGCCTGCAACTAATACTACGGTGCAGATCAGCCAGACCGCGATTACGGCGCAGCAGATGCTTCAACAGCAGCTGGAACTGATCGAATTTGCCTTAAAGCAGGCACAATATCCGTATGCACTGGAAAAGCTGGTAGCACTGGATGTTCAGCTGAATCAGTGGGCTTTGTCACCGGCCTTGGCTGAAAGCCTGCATCAAACCCTGAGTAAAGACCGGCAGCTGATCCAGCAATTTGCTGCACAGCGCAGTGCCCAGCAGCAGCAGGTCACTCAGGCTCTACAGCAGCTGGATCAGCTGTTGCGTCAGGAAATCCAGCAGCCGCAGCTGCAGCCGGCGCAAGCGGCCAATCCGGCCTTCTGGCACAAATGGTTGAAGCTGGAAGCCGCCGAGCAGCCAGCGACGGTGCTTAGTCAGCGTCAATTGCTGTTAAAAGAAGCGCAGCTGCGTTTATTACTGGCACGTCAGTTATTAGGACAAGGCCAATATCTGAATTATCAGCAGGAGCTGACTGAAATTCTTCATCTGTTACAGCCGCTGCCGGATCGGGGGGTGCAGCAGTTAAGCACTGAATTGGCGGAAATTCAGAGCCTGACCGTGATTCCTGTGCCGGTGCTGACCAGTCGCACCTTATTGGATGAATGATCATGAAGCAGATTGTTCTGGCCTATGTCTTGGTCACGTTGGTGCTGGTGGCCTTGCTCAGTGTATTCAGTTATGGCTATGGCGCGGGCTATGTTTACCTGTATTGGCGTGACTGGCAGCTACAGACCAATATCTGGGTGCTTTTAATTTTATTGATGCTGATCAGTCTGGTGGTGCAGCTGATCTGGGCGATGCTAAAGCGTTATTTAAGCCGTGAACAGCGTAAGCAGGCGGCGGTGTTTGATTTCCAGCATTTACATCCTTATGAGCAAATGGCAGTAATCTGGCTGCTGGATGCCGCGCGTGAGCAGGACGCCTTTATCCGTCAGGTATTTAACCAGTCTGGTTTATTAAAAGCCGTGATTCATTCACGCCTATCGCTGATGCAGCAGGATTATCCGGTGGCTTTGCAGATGTTAAACCAGAGCAAGGCCATGGCCTTTGAGCTGGCCGAGTTGCAGCGTATTGAAATTTATCTGGCGCAGCAGCAACCGGAAAAAGCCCTGACCCATCTGGAATTTTTAAATGGCCATCAACTGTCGCCGTGGCTTAAAGATGTTAAACAAGCCTATGAACAGCGCTTAACCGCACTGTGGGGAGAGTTTGCGCTGCAGTATCCATGGTTATATTTGCGTGCGACCCAATATGGGCATTTAGGGCTGGACAGCAAGCAGTTATGGCTTGAGCAAATCTTGCAGCATTTTGAGCAGGCCACACCGGAAGCATTGCAGGATTTAAAACAGCGTTATTGCAATCTGTCAGGGCAGATATTTACCCAGCCGTATGCGATTAAAGTGCTGTGGTTAAAAGTGCTGGTACGCTTAAGCGATATGGGAGAGCAGCAGGAGCATCTGGCGGTGCATTTACTGTCTGAACAGTTTCATCAGGATGTGTTCTATTTATGGTTCCAGCAGCAGCTGTTAAAACCGGTACCGGATTATCTCAAGATTGAAGATTATCTGAATCAGTGGGAACAGCAATATCCTGCTTTACCGGTATTGAGTTTTGCCAAATGGCATATATTGGAAGCCACCGGTCGTCATGACGATGCAGCACAGCTTCTGGATTTATATCCGGAACATATTTTAATGAACTATTTAAGAATTAAATCGGCATTAAAAGATCAACCGCATTTACAGCAGCAGTTAAATCTGGTGTTTGAAAATAATAGTCATTTCATGAAAATTAAAATCTAGGTAAAGTCGCATGCAATTAACCGATTATCCAGTAATTCATCAACAAGTGGTGGCATGGGGCGATATGGATGCGCTCGGTCATGTCAATAATGTGATGTATTACCGCTATATTGAAAGTGCCCGCATTCATTATATGGATCAGATCAGAATGATGCAGCAATCCTTTTCGACGGTAGTGGCATCAAATCAGTGCAAATATATGCGTCCGGTATTTTATCCGGATACCTTAAAAATAGGTGTACGGGTTGAGGAAATCCGAAATAGTGCTTTTCGCATGCATTATATATTATGGAGCGAGCAGCAACAGGCTGTAGTCGCGAGTGCAGAAGCCATCATGGTTTGTGTGAATTCTGAAAGTATGCAGAAAATGCCATTACCCGAGTCGATTCGGCAGCATATTTTGGCTTTGGAAAATAGTGTGGGGCATTATCTGGATTAATTCTAATCCCGAATAAATAGATTATTTATCTCTGTTAATAATTGTTTTTCATTTCAAATAATGATTGAAACTTAATTCAGATAAAAATATGATGTATTAATGCAATTGAAGTAAATTAATATAAAAGCATACTTGTGGAGTAAATATGATGCCCGATATTAGTAATTTGTCTGTAGAACAATTAAAGCGCTTGCAGGAAGAAGCGGAAGCATTAATTGCATCGAAAAAGGACCAGGCAGTTGAAGATGCATATAATCAGATTTTGGCAATTGCTGAAAATGCGGGTTTAAGCATTGAACAGATTCTTGAGTTTGGTGCGTCTAAACGTAAAAAGAATGTACGTAAATCGGTAGAGCCGCGTTATCGTAATAAAACCAATGCCAATGAAACCTGGACAGGTCGTGGTAAGCAACCGCGCTGGTTAGTGGCAGAACTGGAAAAAGGTGCCAAGCTTGAAGACTTCTTGATCTAAACTTCATCAGATTGTCATCTAAGCGCACTAGAGTGTCGAAACCAAGCAGAACTGCTTGGTTTTTTTATGTGTATCCGTTGGTGTTGTAAAAAAAGTGTGCATAATGTGTGCATGAAAATAACAATTTGTTCATGAATGCATTAGATAGGTTGGTCGTGGTGGAATGATAAAGAAACCGAGATACATCACGTGGTGGATTTTCGCCATCATTGCTTTTTTAATTTTTGTGTTATTACAGATTCCTGCAGCTTGGTTAATTTCAAAGTTTTATAAAAACAATCAGAGTTTACATAATGTCAGTGGCAACATCTGGCAGGGGCAGGCAGATTGGCACAAGGGACAGTTGCGTGGCAGCTTAAGCTGGAATACGCGTCCTTTAGACCTGTTATTGCTGAAAGTGGCAGCCGATGTTGAAATCCATAGTGGTCATACCGAACTAAAAGGCGTGATGGGTTACCGTTTTGGGACCTTCATGCTGAACGCTGTACACGGCCGTGTTGCGCCAGAAACTCTAAAAACCCTGGTCGACTGGCAATGGCCGACCAATCCGATTCAATTACAAAATATCGATCTGAACTATAGCAAGCAGCAAGGGTTTGCCCAGGCACAAGGCCAGCTCAACTGGGCCGGCGGGGAGCTGGTGTATCAGTTTGCCCAGCGTCAAGAGCGCATGACCGTGCCCACGCTGAAAGGCACGCTGTCGGATGAAAGCGGTAAACTGAAAATTGATGTGCGTGATGCACGTGACCAGAAAATGATAAACCTGAGTCTGGATCAGGAGATGATGCTGGATGTGCAGCTGACCCAGCGTTTATTGATGCATGTTCCTTCTTATGAAGGCAAGGCTGGTGCTGATACCTATGTAATCAGTACCCGCCAGCCGCTATTCAAGGGAGGCTTCTGATGCAGAAAATCTGGGAACAGCTGCAGACTCTCCAGCTGAAACAGGCCGATCGTGTCGCACCGTTATTGCTGGCGCTGCTGATTCTGTATTTATGCTGGAAGCTGGCCAGTCTGTTCTGGCTATTACTGGCGCCGCCTCAAGCGATGCAACTGGATCGGGTCGAACTGGGTTCGCAGCAGCTGCGTGTACCGAATATCAGCAGTTTTGCCTTGTTTCATGAAGCGAGCCAGCGTACGCAGGCCGAAGACAATCTGAACCTTCAATTACAAGGCGTGATGGTCGGTTATCCGAACCAGTTTTCTTCTGCCGTGCTCAAAGTCAATGAGGTGGCAGAGCGCTATCGCGTCGGCGATGTGATTGAAGGCAGTGGTTATCAGTTGGCTGAAGTGTACTGGGATCGGGTGGTTTTGCGTCATAGCAGTGGCGCCACCCGTGAGATAGAGTTTAAAGGCATTGAAAACGGGCTGAATCAGCCGATTGTGCCGACACAAAGCCCAGCTGCACCCAACAGAAATCCGGCACCGGCAACAACTGCGCAAAATGCGATTGGTCAGGCAGTGCAAAAGATTCAGCAAGACCGGGAACGCTATTTACAGGATATGGGTGTAAATAGTGGCAATGGTCAGGGTTATGAAATTACCGCACGGACACCGGCGGCACTCAGAAGCAGATTGGGATTACAACCAGGCGACCGGATTTTATCCTTAAATGGTCAGACTGTCGGACAAGGGCAAAATGAAGCCCAATTGCTGGAGCAGGCAAGACAGGACGGTCAGGTCAGACTGGAAGTTCAGCGTGGTGACCAGGTCATCACGGTACAACAAGATTTTAAGTGACGGATTTGTCACCTTATAGGGTTAGGAAACACGGTAGATTATGGCTTTATTAAATCATGAGCGTCCGCTTTGGGCATTGGTGGTCGGCGCACCTCTGGTGGCTATGGTAAGTACGGCGAGCTATGCACAAACCTGGAAAATTAATTTACGTGATGCTGACCTGACTGCATTTATTAATGAAGTGGCCGATATTACCGGTAAGAACTTCGCGGTTGATCCGCGGGTGCGCGGCAATGTCACGGTCATTTCCAACAAGCCGTTGAACCGCAATGAAGTCTATGACCTGTTTCTGGGCGTGCTTAATGTTAATGGGGTAGTGGCTATTCCCTCGGGCAATACCATCAAGCTGGTGCCAGATAACAATGTCAAAAGCTCCGGAATTCCGTTTGATGCACGCCAGAATGCGCGTGGCGACCAGATTGTGACCCGGGTCATCTGGCTGGAAAATACCAATGCCAATGACATGATTCCGGCTTTACGGCCTTTAATGCCGCAATTTGCCCATCTGTCTGCGGTGGCCGGCACCAATGCCCTGATTGTTTCGGACCGGGCCAGCAATATCTATCAGCTGGAAAATATCATCCGTAATTTAGATGGCACCGGCCAAAATGATATTGAAGCCATCTCGCTACAGTCCAGTCAGGCCGAAGAAGTGATTGGTCTGTTAGAGTCAATGAGCTCGACCGGTAATGCCAAAGATCTCAAAGGCTCGCGGGTGCGAATTGTGGCGGATAACCGGACCAATCGCATCATCATTAAAGGTGATACCGCCACCCGCAAGCGTATCCGTCAGATGATTGAAATGATGGATGTGCCGGCGGCCGACCGTCTCGGTGGCTTAAAAGTCTTTCGCTTAAAATATGCCAGTGCGCAAAGCCTGGCGGAAATTCTGCAAGGGCTAGTATCGGGGCAGGCGGTCAGCAGTTCATCTTCCAATACGAAAAACAGCAGTAATAATAGCGTTAGCAATCTGGTCAATAACAGCAGTAACAGCACATCCAGCAATAGCACGGGCAGTACCTCGCCAAGTATTACCCTGAATAACGGTTTTGATCAGCAGAGCCAGATCACCAGCTTTAATGGCAATGGCGTCAGTATTATTGCCGATAGTAGCCAGAACGCCCTGGTGGTCAAAGCCGATCCACAGCTGATGCGCGAAATTGAGTCTGCGATTCAGCAGCTGGATACACGCCGTCAACAGGTTCTCATTGAAGCCGCGATTATTGAAGTAGAAGGCACCGATGCCGATCAGCTTGGCGTGCAATGGGCCTTGGGTGATTTAAGCAGCGGCATTGGCCTGATCAATTTTGATAACTTGGGTTCCAGCCTGAAAAATATTGCCGCCGGTTATTTAACTGGAGGTGCAGCGGGTGCCGGTGGTGCGATTGGCGCGGGTACCTCACTGGTGCTGGGGGATTATCAGGAAGGTAGTGATGGTTCACGCCGTTTGTATGGCGCGCTGATTCAAGCTTTAAAAGAAACCACCAAATCCAATCTGTTGTCGACCCCATCTATTGTCACCATGGACAATGAAGAAGCCTATATTGTGGTTGGTGAGAACGTGCCGTTTGTCACTGGTTCGGTCAGTACCGGAAATGGTACCGTCAATCCCTATACCACCATTGAGCGTAAGGACGTCGGGGTCACCCTAAAAGTGGTGCCGCACATTGGCGAAAATGGCACAGTGCGTCTGGAAGTGGAACAGGAAGTTTCTGGGGTTAAATCCAGCAAAGGTCAGGCTCAGGACTTGGTCACCAGCAAACGAGCGATTAAAACCTCGATTCTGGCCGAGCATGGTCAGACCATTGTTTTGGGTGGCCTCATTTCAGATAACACTGCCTATTCTCGCCAGGCCGTGCCGGGGTTGGGTGCCATTCCAGGACTGGGACGTTTATTCCGTTCCGATGGTAAGTCCAATCAGAAGCGTAATCTGCTGATCTTTATTCACCCGACCATTGTTGGAGATCAGAATGATATCCGCCGGATTTCGCAGCAGCGTTATAGTCAGCTGTATAGCTTGCAACTGGCACTGGATCAGGATGGTAATTTTGCCAAACTGCCGGAGCGGGTGGAAGATATCTATCAGCAGCGGGTGCCAGTGTCTAAAACTCCACTAAATCAAACCCGTTATCAGCAGGTGCCATCCGCGACCCCTGCGGCACAGTCGGGGGCGGCTGTGGTGACCACGCCCGTTGCGGTAGAACCGGCGCTGCAGCGTCAGACCTTAAGCCCGCAAGTCAGCAATACTACCAATACCACCACCACGACCACCTTAAGACCGCGCTCTTAACAGAGCGGACATGGAATCTGGTTTTGAGCATGTTATGATGGGCAAAAATTTAAAGAGAAGTTCGCTATGACTTGGAAATTACAAGCAATTACGGGTGAATTTACCGGGCAGGAAATTAGTGTTGATCGTGACATGCTGGTGGGGCGTCATCAGGAAGCTGATGTGGTGCTGCAGTCGGCTGAAGTATCACGCAAACATGCTGCGTTGTTACTGAAAGCTGAAGACCTGTGGGTACAAGACTTAAATTCATCCAATGGCACCTTTGTGAATGACCTACGAATTGAGCAGGAAACCCCACTGCATGAGGGTGATATTGTCCAGTTTGCCAGCTTTAAATTTTCAGTCCTGGCACCAGCCAAACCGGAACTGTTGGCAGATGAGCCACTTGCGCCTGCAGGCACCGAAGTAGAACAGATTCCTGAGCTGGATGTGGTGGAAACCGCTACTGCAGCCGAGCCGACAGAAACTGTAGCAGTGAAAACGCCGGCACAGCAGATGAATGATCAGGGTATGCCTGAGCTGAAAGAGCGTGATGCATCGGTGCAACTGACACGTGATGGCATGCCAACCAATGTCGGTGTGCCAAAACCGGCACCAATTCCTGAAGGGACCGATTTAAGCGCAGCTACACCTGAACCACAACTAGTACCGGTTGAGCAGCCTGTATCACGGGTTGAGCAGGAAAAAGAGCAGCAGAAAAATGCCTCTGTCGGCCTGATGACCATTATTGTGCTGGTGATCCTGGCAATTATTGCCTGGCTGTTGTTTAAATAAACCGCGACACAGCATACAATCGAGGCATGCTTTGGCATGCCTTTATTTTTTGAGAGGACCAAAATGTCTGTGGCCAAACTTGACACCCGTGAGCTGATTTTATTTGACCTGGACGGTACGCTGGTCGATTCAGCCACCGATCTGTATCGTGCCATGAATATGAGCCTGAATGCCTTGCAGCTGCCCATGGTCACCGAAGCACAGGTACGCACCTGGATTGGCAAAGGCACCTCGGTATTTTGTCACAGCACCTTGCTGCATTTAACCGGAGAGGTGCATCCCGATCAGCATCAGCAGCTGCTGGAAACTTTCCTAGGAATTTACAATGCCGATCCTTGTCTGGATACCCAGCCTTTTGCCGGAATTCTGGAGTTTCTGGAATGGGGCAAACAGCAGCAGAAAAAAATGATCTGTGTCACCAACAAGCCCGAGCTGCCATCACGCGCCATTTTAGATGCACTGGACATGAGCCATTATTTTGTTGATGTGATTGGTGGTGATCGGTTTAGCGAACGTAAACCGCATCCACGCCAGTTATTGCACTGTGTTGAGACCTTTGGGGTAGAAAAATCCCAAGTGTTGATGATTGGCGACTCTTCCAATGATGTGGAAGCCGCACGTCGTGCCGGTATTGATTGTATTGTAGTCAGCTATGGCTATAATCATGGCGAGAGTATTTATGATTGTCAGCCGCAGCAAGTGGTGGATAATCTGACAGAATTATTAGCTTCCTAATGTAAGAATAGATGTAAAAGGACACCGCAATGAGTGATTGTGTAGTTTTTCGATGGCGTCACTAAGTCAGCACCTACCAGCAACCTTCCTATGACCCCGCGAAAATGAAAGAGATTCAACATGACCACTCAAGCCCAATATCAACAACTGCAAGCTGCCGGCTATAACCTGATTCCTGTCTACCGTCAGCGTCTGGCCGATACCGAAACCCCATTGTCTGTGTTTGCGCGTTTAAAAGAGCATGAACAGGCCTATCTGTTTGAATCTGTCGAAGGCGGTGAAAACTGGGCGCGCTATTCGATTATTGGTCTGGGCGAGTCGACCGTATTTTCTTGCAATGAAGGGCAGTTGACCATTCAGCAGACCAATGGCGAACTGCTACAGCAGCCGTGTAGTGATCCTTTCCAGTTTATCCGTGATTTCCAGGCCCAGTTTAAAGTGCCAACACAGGCCGATTTACCGGCGTTGCCAAGCTTTACTGGTGGACTGGTCGGTTACTTTGGCTATGACGCGGTGCGTTATATCGAACCGCGCCTGAACAATATTCCAGATGCTGATCCGGTGGGTCTGCCGGATATCTGGATGATGCTGTCTAAAACCGTAATCGTATTTGACAACTTAAAAGATACCTTATTCCTGATTGTGCATGCCGATAGCAAGGATGCTGATGCCTATCAGAAAGCGCAGGCGCAACTGGATGCGCTGGAGCAGTTGCTGGCGACACCGGTGAATCTGCAAGCACAGACTCATATGGCACCGCATTTTGAATCTTTAACCGGTCACGACAACTTTATTGCCTCGGTTGAGAAGGTTAAAGAATACATCCGTGCTGGTGATGTCATGCAAGTGGTGCCGGGGCATCGTATGGTGTCTGACTTTGATGGTGAGCCGTTACAGGTCTATCGCGCTTTACGTCACCTTAATCCATCACCATATCTGTTCCTGGTGCAAGGGCGCACCTTGGACAATGACACCCCATTCCATATTGTTGGGTCATCGCCGGAAATTCTGTCACGTCTGGAAAATGGTATTGCCACCGTGCGTCCACTCGCTGGCACACGTCCACGTGGTAAAACCAAAGAAGAAGATCTGGCCTTGGAAAAAGATTTACTTTCTGATGAAAAAGAGATTGCTGAGCATTTAATGCTGATTGACTTGGGTCGTAATGATGTTGGTCGCGTCTCAAAAATTGGCAAAGTGCAGGTGACTGATCAAATGGTGATCGAACGTTATTCGCATGTCATGCATATTGTGTCCAATGTGCAGGGTGAAGTGCGTGATGATGTTGATGCCTTGGATGTTTTTAAGGCAACTTTCCCGGCAGGCACACTTTCTGGGGCACCAAAAATCCGTGCCATGGAAATTATTGACGAAGTTGAGCCAGTAAAACGTGGAATTTTTGGTGGTGCTGTTGGTTATTTAGGCTGGCATGGCGAAATGGACATGTCGATTGCGATTCGGACCTGTGTTATTCGTGAAAATAAGGTCTATGTGCAGGCTGGCGCAGGCCTTGTTGCCGACTCAAATCCTGAATCTGAGTGGAATGAAACCCAAATAAAAGCTCGCGCAGTGATCAAAGCGGTTGAATTATCGTCAAACGGATTGATTTTGTGAGTTTTTGACGGTTTTTTTAAAAAAAACACTTGCACGGATTTCAAGTTTTGCTAAACTGCACACCGTTCCGATACGAAACGTACGAAACACTAAGAAACGCCGGCATAGCTCAGTTGGTAGAGCAACTGACTTGTAATCAGTAGGTCCACAGTTCGAATCCGTGTGCCGGCACCATCTTAGAGAATTCGAGATGTGAAGTAAAGAACGAGCACTGCAATAAGTGTGATATTGGTGGGATTCCCGAGCGGTCAAAGGGAGCAGACTGTAACTCTGCCGCGTAAGCTTCGAAGGTTCGAATCCTTCTCCCACCACCATTAACTTCGAATGAAGTGGTACATTACCAACAATGTGCGGGAGTAGCTCAGTTGGTAGAGCGGCAGCCTTCCAAGCTGCATGTCGCGAGTTCGATCCTCGTCTCCCGCTCCATCATCGAAGATGATCGCTCTTATAGCTCAGTGGTAGAGCACTCCCTTGGTAAGGGAGAGGTCTCGAGTTCAAATCTCGATAAGAGCTCCAGATACAGTTTAGCAACTTAGTTGCATGAGATTTAAAGAAAGCAGGCTATTTAGTCTGCTTTTTAAGTATTAGATGTCTAGTTTTTTAGGCGATATGTCGAGGCTGGGTATTACTCAGATTGTGTTCGACGTAAACGAGGAAAATAAACATGGCTAAGGCTAAGTTTGAACGTAATAAGCCACACGTTAACGTGGGCACAATCGGTCACGTTGACCATGGTAAAACAACTTTAACAGCTGCAATTGCAACTGTATGTGCGAAGAAATTCGGTGGTGAAGCGAAAGATTACGCTGCAATCGACTCTGCTCCAGAAGAAAAAGCACGTGGTATTACAATTAACACTTCTCACGTAGAATACGATTCTCCAACTCGTCACTACGCTCACGTTGACTGCCCAGGTCACGCCGACTATGTTAAAAACATGATCACTGGTGCTGCTCAGATGGACGGTGCGATCCTTGTTTGTTCAGCGACTGATGGTCCAATGCCACAAACTCGTGAACACATCCTTCTTTCTCGTCAGGTAGGTGTACCTTACATCATCGTATTCTTAAACAAATGCGATATCGTAGACGACGAAGAGTTAATCGAATTAGTTGAAATGGAAGTTCGTGAACTTCTTTCTACTTACGACTTCCCAGGCGATGACACTCCAGTAATCCGTGGTTCTGCTCTTGCAGCACTTAACGGTGAATCAGGTCAATATGGCGAAGACGCTGTTGTTGCTCTTGTTGAAGCACTTGACTCTTACATTCCAGAGCCAGTACGTGCAATCGATCAAGCATTCTTGATGCCAATCGAAGACGTATTCTCTATTTCTGGTCGTGGTACAGTTGTAACTGGCCGTGTAGAAACTGGTATCGTTAAAGTTGGTGAAGAAGTTGAAATCGTTGGTATCAAAGATACAGCGAAAACAACTGTTACTGGCGTTGAAATGTTCCGTAAGCTTCTTGACGAAGGTCGTGCTGGCGAGAACTGTGGTGTTCTTCTACGT
>NZ_VOXR01000047.1:0-18543 GCF_013420645.1 Acinetobacter sp. C15 | reverse complement strand
TTTTGTCTGATTTGTCAGAGCTATCTAAAGTGGCCACTAATTCGATTGGACCTTCAAGGCGTTCTAACAAGGCTTTTAATTGGGCTGTGGTATTTTGATCTAACATTGCTAACGTCTCCAGAGGAGTAAAATGTATTTGATAAAGACATGATAGGAGAAAATATTTAATTGGTGAAACGGTTTGTTTTTATTAAAACAATCGGTTTTTTAAATCAAATAATAAAAATCATGTATTTATGCAGAAGTTGCACATAAAAATGTATGGCTTTATCTTCTAAGATGTGGCTTGTCACTGGAATTTTCAAGAATTGACAATAAGAAAATCAAAGATTTGCTATTTGTGACTAAAACTAGGCATTATCCTGAGCAATGGCATTTAAAATTACAAAGGTGAGTATCAAGATGAGTTTAAGCCGAGGCATTTATCAGCATTATAAAGGGCAGTTGTATCAGGTGTTGCATGTGGCCACGCACAGTGAAACCGAGGAAAAGCTGGTGGTCTACCAGTGTTTATATGGTGATTATTCCATTTGGGTTCGACCACTGAGCATGTTTACCGAATCGATCAGTCTGGAAGATGATCGTGAATTACCGCGTTTTAAACTGGTTCAGGAAATGATGTGAGAGGTGAAATTGCTGCACCTCAATTCAAGGTCGCAACGAGACCTTGTTAAAGTGTAAATCGTACTCCAGATATTTTTGCACAAAAGCAGCTTTATCATGACTGCGTAGCAGATTGTTATAGATAAATTCTGGCACAGGATGATAAAGCTCTGCCAACCCATTGTTATAAAATATTTTTAAGTAGCGTGTTGAGGTATTGTATTTGCAGAAGGTTACAGTCAGGACAGTTTCCATTAGCCATTCCTCCTTTATTGTGTTTGGAATCGTTATAGTTTGACCATATGCCAAATGCAGAGCCGGATGTATTACTGATTTGTAAGAATTTTCAACTTTATCCGCGAAAGTCGAGTGTTGTGTGCCAACACTCCCGGTCAAAGCGCAGCGTATGGGGACAATCTGCACCACGGTTGCAGCAACACTAAACATTCACTGCAAAAAACTACACTCAGAAAAATCAGAATCTTCTAAGCTTAGCGGCATCTCTGTAATAAAAACAATCGACTGAGCCATTCTCATGCAACTTTTTCAGTGCAGTTATTGTCAGCATCCGATTTATTTCGACAATACCCAGTGTACTGTGTGCCAGCATCATTTAGGTTTTGATGCGCAATATATGCATATGCTGGCGTTGCAACCGGGTCAGCGGGCAGGGGAATTTGTTGAAGCGGTCACGCAAAAGGCTTACCGTTTTTGCCAGAATCATCAGCATCAGGTCTGTAACTGGATTATTCCGTTTGACAGTCCGGAGCAGTTTTGTCCGGCCTGCCGTTTAAACCGGATTATCCCGGATTTAAACCAGCCGCAATATTACTGCCGCTGGCAAAAAATCGAGTTGGCCAAGCATCGCCTGGTCTATGCCTTGCTGCGCTGGAATTTGCCTTTACTGAGCAAGCTGGAAAGTCCTGAACGTGGGCTGGTGTTCGACTTTAAGGCCAATCCGAATGATGATCGTGCTCCCAAAGTCATGACCGGCCATGCCAGCGGGGTGATTACTTTAAATATTGCCGAAGCCGATGATGTCGAGCGGATGATGGCCAAGCAGAATATGGCTGAAGTGTACCGGACCTTGTTGGGGCATTTTCGGCATGAAATTGGCCATTATTATTGGGATGTTCTGGTGGCCAACAGTGATTATCTGGCACGCTTTCGGCAACTTTTTGGGGATGAGCGCGCCTGTTATCAGCAGGCGGTGAAGGACTATTATCAGCACGGCGCACCAAGCAACTGGATGGATGCCTATATTAGTGCCTATGCCACCATGCATCCGTGGGAAGACTGGGCGGAAAGCTGGGCGCATTATTTACATATTGTTGATGTGCTGGAAACGGCAACTTCTTTTGGCATGAGTATTCATCCGCAAATTGTGCATGAAGAGCAGCATTTTATGTACTTCAAGCAACGTGAAAATCCGTATTTTTTGACCGACTTTAACGAGATTTTTCAGGCCTGGTTGCCAGTGGCTTTTGCCATGAATAGTGTGAATCGGAGTATGGGGCAGGAAGATTTTTATCCCTTTGTGATTAGTCCGAAGGTGATGGAAAAATTACAACTGATTCATCAGGTGATCCATGGTTTGCCGCCAGTTTCGGACAATCCAATTCCTGTGGATGGTTAATGCTTGATCCATCATCAAACCCTCATCTATCATAAAATCATCCCACCTTATAAACGGCGGCATTGTCCTGTTTTATCGCCCTGTACCGTGTTACGTCCACCCACCGGTGGTGTCGCGTTATTTTCACATTCCAGATTGCCATCGACCTGATTACGGCTAATATTCAGCGTACCCCGATTGTTTTTGAGCTGGATATTGCCATTTACACGGTTATTGTGCAGCTGGGTCAGCTTGCCGCGTTCCAGTTGAATATTGCCTTCAATGCGGTTATTGGTCGCCACCAGCTGTGCAAAACGGCCTTTGGATTCCAGATTGCCATCAATATGGCTGTTTCGGAGAATGGCTTTGGCACCATCGGCCAGCATGACATTGCCATCGACCTGCACATTAATTAAGGTGCATTGCTTGCCAACGAAAATATTGTCGGAAATCGAACGATCTTTTAAGCTGCCGCTACACTGCACATCAGCCCAGGCCGGCAGGGACAGGGTGGTGAATAAGGCTGCAATTAATAGGGTTTTCATCGGTCTATCCATAGCGCATTTTTCAGTAGCTTAATCAACGCAGATGAAAATAAAAAGAATCTACAGCAGCTAAAATTGAGTAAAAATGTAAGCGCATCAATAAAAAAACCACGCGATCAAGCGTGGTTTTTTTCAATCAGTTTAATCTAATACAGATTAGATTTTACCAACTAGGTCGATTGAAGGAGCAAGTGTTGCGTCGCCTTCTTTCCATTTTGCTGGGCAAACTTCACCTGGGTGAGCGTGAACGTATTGAGCAGCTTTTACTTTGCGAAGAAGTTCTTGCGCGTCACGGCCGATACCACCCGCGTTGATTTCGATGATCTGGATTTTGCCTTCTGGATCGATGACGAAAGTACCACGATCAGCAAGACCGTCAGCTTCAATTAATACTTCGAAGTTTTTAGACAGTGTCCAAGTTGGGTCGCCAACCATTACGTATTGGATTTTTTTGATTTCTTCTGAAGAATCGTGCCAAGCTTTGTGCGTGAAGTGAGTGTCAGTAGAAACTGCATAGATTTCAACGCCTAATTTTTGGAATTCAGCGTAGTTGTCAGCAAGGTCACCAAGCTCAGTTGGGCAAACGAAAGTGAAGTCAGCTGGATAGAAGAATACAACTGACCATTTGCCTTTAAGATCAGCTTCAGTTACTTCAACGAATTGACCGTTGTGGTAGGCATTTGCTTTAAATGGTTTAACTTCAGTATTAATTAAGCTCATCATTGTCTCCATGATTGAGGTTTGTTTTGAATTTCAATTAGATTATAGAAATTTGCTTTATTGCTGAAATGGTATTTTTACATTACCACCATCGGAAAAACCGAATTGATGATTGTTTAAGCCATATTCAGGCGGTGTGTATTATTATGTAGCCGAAAAATATGATGACCACATGACAATTAAAAAGTACACCTTTTTCATTCCTCATCAAACATGATGTCAAGCTCGGTAAAATTCAAGGGTAAAGCAAAAATATTTTTTATTTTTAGGCAGACTGCTTGGAAATGTTCGTCATCGTCACAATCTAGAAGCCACCGTACTCAGTTTGCGGACAGCGGATTCGCTGCAAAAGCAGACAGGCTGGAGGGTCTGTTCGTTCATTTCATGGGCGGATTCTTCCGCTGGCTGTCATTACAGCGTAAAATAGCCGATTGATATTTTTTTATTTAAATTAGGAATCTTGTTCTGTGCAGAGTCATTTAAATGTAGATCAACTCGTTATGGCGCGTGACCGTCATCGTTTAAATCGACTGCGTAAAGGAAAAGATGCAAATGAAAAACAATATTCTGAGCTATTTGAAAAATCCAATCTGAAAGTTCGGGAACGCCTGGGCCGTATTCCAAACATCAAACTGAATCAGGATTTGCCGGTCACCCAATACGCCGACAAGCTGGTTGAGGCAATTCAAAAACATCAGGTGATTATTGTGGCGGGGGAAACCGGTTCGGGGAAAACTACCCAGTTGCCGCAAATTGCCATGCTGGCCGGGCGCGGTTTAACCGGTCTGATTGGTCATACCCAGCCGCGTCGTCTGGCCGCGCGCAGTGTCTCGCAGCGGATTGCCGAAGAAGTCGGTGAAAAACTTGGTGAATCCATTTCCTTTAAAGTCCGTTTTAATGAACAGGGCTCGCAGGATTCGCTTGTCCGCTTAATGACCGATGGTATTTTATTGGCAGAGCTGGCCAATGACCGTTACTTAAGCAAATACGACACCATTATTATTGATGAAGCGCATGAACGTTCCCTGAATATTGACTTCATCATGGGTTATTTAAAGCAGCTGTTGCCACGGCGTAAAGATCTCAAAGTCATCATTACCTCAGCGACTTTGGACGTAAACCGTTTCAGCAATTACTTTAATGGCGCGCCGATTTTTGAAGTCGAAGGGCGCAGCTATCCGGTTGAGGTACGTTACCGTCCCATTTCCGAACTGAGCATTGGCGGCAGTGATGATGATGAGTTTGATGACTTTGAAGAAAACCTGCCGCGTGCAGTGGTGCAGGCGGTGGAAGAATGCTTTGCCGATGCACAGGAAAAAGGTCATCCTGAACATGCCGATATTCTGGTGTTTGCCAGCACCGAGCAGGAAATCCGTGAATTACAGGAAACCTTGATCAAGCATGGCCCGCGCCATACGGAAGTGTTGCCGCTATATGCACGTCTGGCCCTGGCCGAGCAGCAGAAAATCTTTAATCCATCGGGCGGTGGCCGACGGATTATTATTGCTACCAACGTCGCGGAAACGGCGTTAACTGTACCGAATATCCGCTATGTGATTGACAGTGGTTTTGCCCGGATTTCACGTTATAACTATCGTTCACGTGTACAGCGTCTGCCAATTGAAGCAGTTTCGCAAGCCGCAGCCAACCAGCGTAAAGGCCGTTGTGGCCGTATTGCACCGGGTGTCTGTATCCGTCTGTATTCGGAAGAAGATTTCTTAAGCCGTCCGGAATTTACCGAACCGGAAATTAAACGCACCAACTTAGCTTCGGTGATTTTGCAGATGCAAAGTCTGGGCCTCGGTTCGCTGGAAGATTTTGATTTTATCGAGCCCCCAGATCATCGACTGGTCAATGACGGCCGCAAGCTTTTGATTGAGCTTGGCGCAATGACGGAGAAGAAAGCGAATCCGTCTAAAGCGACTGACGAAAATAATAATCTCCCTCTGTCTAAAAGAGGGGTTGGGGGAGATTCCTTAACCAAAATTGGCCAGCAAATGGCAAAAATGCCGATTGATCCACGTCTGGCACGAATGATTCTGGGCGGGGCACATTTTGGTGCCTTAAATGAAATTCTGGTAATTGTGGCGGCACTGGCGGTGCAGGACCCACGGGAACGCCCGGCCGACAAACAGATGCAGGCCGATCAAAAACATGCCTTGTTCCGTGAAGCCGATTCCGATTTCCTGTTTTATCTCAAACTCTGGGATGCCTTGCTGGCCAATCGTGACTTGAGTGAAAACAAGCGCCGAAGCTTTGCCCGTAACCATTTCCTGAGCTGGTTACGTTTACGTGAATGGAAGAAAACCCATGAGCAGCTGGTCGATCTGGCACAGGGGTTAAAACTGTCTTTCAATGAAAAGAAAGCCAGTTATGAAAATCTGCATCGGGCTTTATTAACCGGACTGTTATCGTTTATTGCCAATAAAACCGATGAACGTAATGTGTTTATGGCAGTGCGTCAGCAAAAAGCGCGGGTTTTCCCGGCCTCAACCTTGCATAAGACCAATACCCCGTGGGTGATGGCTTTTGAGATGGTGGAAACCTCACAGGTGTATTTGCGAACCCTGGCCAAAATTGAGCCGGAGTGGATTCTTCTGGCGGCGCGTGATCTGTTAAAACATCATTATTTTGAACCGCACTGGTCGAAAAAAGCCGGAGTGGTCAATGCCTATGATCAGATTTCACTGTTTGGTTTAATCATTGAACCGAAACGTCAGGTGAATTATGAAAAGGTCGATCAGCCGGCGGCGCATGAGATTTTCCTGCGCGATGCCTTGACTACCGGTAACCTGGGAATTATGCTGCCGTTCTTAAAGCATAATTTACTCAAACTGGAAGAAGTGGAGCGGGTCGAAGACAAGCTGCGCCGCCGCGATCTGGTGGTAGATGAAGAAACCATCTATCAGTTCTATGCCGCAAAAGTGCCGACAGATGTGGCCAGCCGCCGTTCTTTTGAAGACTGGCGCGCGACCGTCGAGCCGAAAGAGCCACGTTATTTATTTGTTGATGATGATGCCTTGTGGCTGAATGATCGCCCGACCACGCAGCAATTCCCGGATTATCTGCGTAATGGCGAATTGCGTCTGGCGGCCAGCTACCGTTTTGATCCGAGCCATGATGAAGATGGCGCAACGGTAAAAATTCCGGTTCAGGCCCTGCCACAGGTCGATGAAAACATCTGGTCCTGGGGGATTCCGGGCTGGCGTGAAGAGCTGATTGAAGCGCTACTTAAAGCCTTACCGAAAGATAAACGCCGTAACCTGGTGCCAATTCCGGATACCGCGCGCAAACTGAGTGCACGAATTGATGCGACGCATCTGCGTGAGCATATTTTCAGCTTCCTAGCTTTTCAGCTGCGCGGCGATCAGATCACTGAAAAAGACTTTAGCTTTGAACGGATCGATCAGTATCTGCTGCCGTTTATTAAAGTGATTGATGAAAAAGGCCGGGTCATCGAACAGGGCCGTGACCTGAGCGAGCTGAAAGCCCGCTGCCGTACCGAAACCCATAGTCCGGTGAAACAGCTGAAAGGTGAATTTAAAACCTTCCCGGACAACTTTGTGTTTGAAGCCTCGCAAAAAGTCACTGGTGTGGTGGTCAAGCAGTATCAGGCGCTGGTACCGACCAAAGACTTTGCTGCGCTGGAACAGAAAGATGAATCGGGTGTGGTGATTCAAACCTTTAATGATCAGGCAGAGGCTATTAAACAGCATCGGGCCGGGGTGATTCGCCTGATTCATATGCAGCTGGGTGATTTAATCCGCCAGCTGAAAAAACAGATTTCTAAACCGCTGGCGCTGGCTTATTCTCCGTTGGGCGATAAAGCACAGCTGGAACAGATGCTGGTCTATGCCACCTTGCAAATGTCAATTGATGACTTGCCAGTCAACGCTGAACAGTTCCAAACGCTACTACTTGAGGTAAAAAAATCATTCCTCAGTCGTGGACAGCAAGCGCTGCTCAGCTTTAATGAGATTTATATTCAATGGCAGGATATCCGCCGTAAACTGCTGATGCTGGATGAGTCGGTCTTTGCCAAAAATATGGATGATATTGAAGATCAGCTGGACCTCATGAACCTGGCTGATTTCGTGTATAGCAAGCCAGCAGACGTCTGGAGCGAATATCCACGTTATCTGAAAGCGCTGGTGCTGCGTCTGGAGCGTTTGCCGAATAACCTGCAACGTGATGATGCCGCCATTGTGCAGATTGACCCGTGGATGGACAAACTGTTCAAGTTTAAAAATGACAGCCGCTTGAAAGAATTGTACTTTATGGTAGAGGAGTTACGTATTTCGTTATTCTCGCAGCCAATGAAGACCAAGATGCCAATTTCGCCAAACCGGCTACAAAAAGTATGGGAAAAGCTGGGAATCGGTTAAGATAGAGTGAATTTCAAAAAGGAGTTTTACATGGGCATTCGCATTACCGGTACGGGCTTATTCCATCCTGAAGATGTCATTACCAATGAAGAGTTAGTTGAAAGTTTAAATGCTTATGTGGAACAGTATAACTCGGCCAATGCTGACAAAATTGCAGCGGGCGAGTTAGAAGCACGCCGTGGCTCAAGTGCAGAATTTATTGAAAAAGCCTCTGGCGTGAAACGTCGCTACGTGTCAGAGAAAACCGGTCTGCTTGATCCAAACCGTTTACGTCCACATTTAAAAGAACGCGCTGATGATGAAATCTCGCTTCAGGCCGAGTGGGGCGTAATTGCAGCCAAACAGGCAATGGAAAATGCCGGTGTCACGGCTGAAGACATTGATGTGGTGATTCTGGCCTGCTCGAATATGCAGCGTGCCTATCCGGCGGTGGCCATTGAAATTCAGACTGCACTCGGGATTCAGGGCTATGCCTATGACATGAACGTGGCCTGTTCAGCAGCAACCTTTGGTTTAAAACAGGCGTATGATGCCATTAAAAGCGGTGCGCGCCGTGTCTTGCTGGTGAATGTCGAAATTACATCGGCACACAATGATTTCCGTTCGCGTGACAGCCACTTTATTTTTGGCGATGTTGCCACTGCGTCAATTATTGAAGACACCGACAGCAAAACCGGTTTTGAAATTGTGGACACTCAGTTATTTACCCAGTTCTCGAACAACATCCGTAACAACTTCGGTTTCCTGAATCTGTCTGAAAATGCCGATATTGATGACAAGCGTTTCCGTCAGGACGGCCGTAAAGTCTTTAAAGAAGTGTGTCCACTGGTTGCGAAAATGATTACCGCGCAGCTGGAGAAAAATGCGATTGCACCAGCCGATGTAAAACGTTTCTGGTTGCATCAGGCCAATGCCAGCATGAACGAACTGATTCTGAAACTGGTGGTTGGTAAAGCGGCTGCGGAAGCAGATCCGGCGTTGGTGCCAATTATTCTTGATGAGTTTGCCAATACTTCATCTGCCGGGGTCATCATTGCCTTGCATCGTACTGCGCATGAAGTGAATGATGGCGAATATGGCGTGTTATGTTCATTTGGTGCCGGCTACTCGGTGGGCTGTATCCTGGTACAAAAACACGTGGTTTAAGGGGTAGAGATTGCAGGTCCAGCATGATGCAAAATGGATCAAGACGCTGAGCGCCTTATCTAAACGCTATTTCACGCCGACCTTTTTAGGCAGTGAATATATTGATGCATCCCGACCTGCCATGTATGTGGGCAATCATTCCCTTTACGGGATTTTTGATGCCCCCGTTATTATTGATTATCTGTTCAATGAACATCAGGTGGCTGTGGTTAGTATTGCCGACCACAGCCATTTTTATTTGCCAATCTGGCGCGATATTGTCAAAAAGTTCGGCGCAGTCGATGGCCAGCGTGAATATGTGCGTGCCTTGATGCAGCAGGGCTATTCGATTCTGGTCTTTCCGGGTGGCGGACGTGAAGTGCTGAAACATCCGGGTGAGCAGTATCAATTGATCTGGAAACAGCGCTACGGCTTTTTACAGTTGGCACAGGAATTTCAGTACGACATTATTCCTTTTGCTGCCTTTGGCCCTGATGATATTTTCGAGTTTGGTTTTGATGCCAGAACCGTGGTGCAGCATCGTCTGTTTCAGAAACTGCTCAAAGTCCCTCAACTGGATAAATTATTACGTCATGGCGATGTGATTCCATCATTACCGAAACACCTGATTCCCAAGCGGGTACCTTTTTATTTTCAGTTTTTGCCACCGGTAGAGGTCGGGCAGAGATTAGGTTCTGAAGATTTGACCACGCTGCGAGAAGAAATCGCCCAGCAAATTTACCAGACCTTAGCGCAGCTAAAAGCCCGTTCAACAGGGCACCCATCCTCATAACAGCCGGGATGCGCTTGAGTTTAAGCCCGCACAAGTGATTTTTGATAAAAATAACGAGAAAACTTTATGAAAAATAATGCTTAGGTTAAGATGAACCATCCTTTTATTTGAAGTCTTTTGAACAGCTATGCAACCATTTGTTCTCTATAACTCAGAGCAGCGCAAAAAAGTAGAATTCGTGCCACGCGTCGATGGACAGATCGACATGTATGTCTGCGGTATGACCGTGTATGACTACTGTCATATTGGTCACGCGCGTGTCATGGTTGCATTTGACTACATCATCCGTTTCTTGCGGAGTCAGGGCTGGAAAGTCAAATATGTACGCAATATCACCGATATTGACGACAAAATTATCAAACGTGCCAATGAAAATGGCGAGAGTATTACCGCTTTAACCGACCGCTTTATTCAGGCCATGAATGAAGATGCAGAAAACCTCGGCTGTCTGGCTCCGGATGAAGCACCGCGTGCCACTGACTATATCGACCAGATGCAAAACATGATTGGCAATCTGGTTGACAAGGGCACCGCTTATCCGGCTTCAAATGGTGATGTTTATTTCCAGGTTGAAAAATTTGCAAAATATGGCCGTTTATCCGGTCGTAAACTGGAAGATATGCAGGCTGGTGCTTCAGAGCGTGTCGATGTCGAAGTAGAGAAAAAACATCCATTTGACTTTGTGCTCTGGAAACATGCCAAAGAAAATGAACCGGCTTGGCCATCACCGTGGGGCAAAGGTCGTCCGGGCTGGCATATTGAATGTTCGGCGATGTCGACCTGCTGCCTGGGCAATCATTTTGATATTCATGGTGGTGGTTCAGACCTGATGTTCCCGCATCATGAAAATGAAATTGCCCAGTCTGAAGCCTCTACCGGTGAGCAGTATGTTAATTACTGGATGCATGTGGGCTTTATTAATGTCGATGGCGAGAAAATGTCAAAATCGCTCGGCAACTTCTTCACCATTCGGGAAGTGATGGAGAAATTCCATCCGGAAGTGATCCGTTATTTCATCGTGTCTTCACACTATCGTAGTCCGGTGAACTTCTCGGATGTAGCACTAAAAGAAGCCAAGACGGCGCTGTCCCGTTTCTATCATTCATTTAAAGCCTATCAGGCCGTGTATGGCGACAAGCTGTTAGAAACGCTAGATGACACATTGGTCGAACGCTTTAATACCGCAATGCGGGATGATTTTAATACCGCGGAAGCGATTGCAGTGCTGTTTGAAGTGAATAAAGAACTGAACCGCGCGGTGAAAGAAGAAAATGCCGAACAGGCAGCAATCTTCTATGCTACCTTGCGTCATCTGACCAATATTCTTGGTTTGGTACAGCACAATGTCGATGAATTCCTGAAGTCAGACATTGGCCAGGATGCACTTGGTTTATCTGAAGAACAGATTGAAGATCTGATTCAACAGCGTAAAGATGCCAAAAAAGACAAAAACTTTACCCGTGCCGATGAAATCCGTCAGTCTTTGCTCGATCAGGGCGTAGTGCTGGAAGATACCCGTCAAGGTACCGTTTGGCGTCGTGCTGATTAAATCGCCACTTGGAAGCATAAAGAGTTGACAGTTGTATGAAACTCTCTATAATGCACTTCCATATTGCGGGAATAGCTCAGTTGGTAGAGCACAACCTTGCCAAGGTTGGGGTCGCGAGTTCGAGTCTCGTTTCCCGCTCCAAAATTTTAAAAGCCTCAGTCAAATGATTGAGGCTTTTTTTATGCGTTTTTATCCAGATATGAAACATTATCCATTATCTACACTCAAACTTAGCTTAACTGCCTGAGCTAAAAAATGAGACTCATGTTCACCATCTTCCTGTGCTGTGGTTTATCAACAACAGGCGGAATCATGAAGAAATCGTGTGAAATCTTATACATTTAAAAACGTGACATTTGCATAGATATGCTAAAATTGCGAAAATTAATTTCTGCTTGAATGAAGACCGTTCAGCCCTGAACGAAGGTTAAAAATTTGAATTCTGAAAACATGTCAAACCCGATTGATTTTCAAGGTGTGGCGCTCAGTACCTTGCGTATAGAAGAACAAGCTCTGCAAACACTGGCCACACAAATTGACGAGCGCTTTAGCCGCGCCTGCGAAATTATTTTGCAATGTAAAGGCCGTGTGGTGATCACCGGTATGGGGAAATCCGGGCATATTGGCCGTAAAATGGCGGCGACTTTTGCCTCGACCGGTACACCTTCATTCTTTATGCATCCGGGCGAAGCAGGACATGGCGATTTAGGCATGCTGGTACGGGGTGATGTGCTGATTGCCATCTCCAATTCTGGCAAAAGTGATGAAATCATGATGCTGATGCCGCTCATCAAACATCTGCAAGTGCCGTTAATTACCATCAGCGGAGATGACAGCGGCCCAATGCCACAAAATGCCGATGTGGCTTTAACTTTAGGGAACATTCAGGAAGCCTGCCCACTGGGTCTGGCACCGACCTCGAGCACCACCGCAACATTGGCCTTAGGGGATGCACTGGCTGTGGCCTTACTTGATGCGCGTGGGTTTACCGCAGATGATTTCGCCCGTTCCCATCCTGCGGGTGCTTTGGGTAAACGCTTGCTGTTGCATGTCAAACACTTAATGCATACCGGCGCCGAGCTGCCAAAAGTCGCGCCAGAAACCCCAATGAACAAAGTGCTGTATGAAATTTCCGACAAGCGTTTGGGGCTGACCACGGTGGTGGATGAACAGGACACCTTATTGGGAATTTTCACTGATGGTGATTTGCGCCGTTTAATCGACAAACAGCAGGGCTTTGATATTCATCTGCCGGTGGCTGAAGTCATGATCAAGCAGCCTGCGACCATTTCTCAGGAAGCCCGTGCGGTTGAAGCACTGGCACAGTTACGCGATAAAAAAATTAATCAATTTGTAGTGGTCAATGATGCACATCAGGTGATTGGTGTGATCAGTATGCATGACCTGATTCAGGCCGGGGTAAATTAAAAAATGGCATCGTATATTTTATTGGAACAGGCACGTCACGTTGAGGCTTTGGTTTTAGATGTCGATGGTATTTTAAGTGATGGCTTCGTTACCTTAACCAATAGCGGTGATGAAATTAAAAACTTTGATATTCGTGATGGTCTGGGCATGAAACTGGTGCAGCAGGCCGGGGTGAAAGTCATCATCATTACCGGGCGTACCAGCCATATTGTTGAAAAACGTATGAATGCCTTGGGTGTGGACCTGATTTATCAGGGCCGTGAAGATAAAGGCGTAGCTTTACGTGAAGCCTGTGCCCAGCTGAATCTGGCACCAGAAGACTGTCTGTATATGGGCGATGACTGGCCAGATTTATCTGCCTTTGCCATTGCCGGGATGAAAGTCACGGTGCCGAATGGTCATGTTGAAGTGCGTCGTCGTGCTGATCTGGTGACTCAGGCGCAGGGTGGCCGCGGTGCGGTACGTGAAATCTGCGACATGATCCTAATGTCAAAAGGCGTATACGAACAGTTACTTGAAAAGTATACCGCGATCCCTCATTAATAAGATATTCCTCTGATTGAGTTGAGTTAAAACCCCACTTATGGATACCCGAGTTTTATATATTACTGCGATTGCAATTGCAGCTGTAAGTGGTGGTTATTACTATTACAGCGGTAAAGGCAATAAACTGGATACCGAGGGTTCCAGAAGTATGACCTATACGGCGGAGCAGATTAACCTGACTCAAACCGATGAACAGGGGAATTTATATGTTCGCGCTCAGGTTGACCGTTTAGAGCAGGATATGCAAAAGCAGACCTCTCAATTACAGAACCTGAATGCGTCCATGTATAAAGACGGGAAAGTTGATGCCACTTTTTATGCCAAGCAGGCACATGGCTATAATGACAATGAAAAAGTAGTGTTATCTGACCAGGTACGTGCCACCAAAATTTTAGCGCAAGGTCAATTAGAACTGCAGACGACAGAATTGACGGGCTATCCGGACAGTCGGGAAATTGAAACCGATAAACAGGTGATGGTGCAGTCTCCACAAGCTGAATTTGTAAGCCAAGGACTGAAAGCCAATTTGAATGATGGTCAATACGAATTTTTTAATATTCGAGGAACATATGAACGTTAATCCGAAGCTTGCAACACCTCGTACTTTCCTGAAGAAAGCCGCGCTTGTAGGTTTGGCAGTATTGTCCTCAGCTACAGCCTGGGCCTTGCCTTCAGACCGGAACCAGCCAATTACCCTGGTGGCTGACCGTGCGACATTTAATGAGCGTACCGGTATTACCACCTATACCGGTAATGTGATTATCGAGCAGGGCACAATGCGCTTGCAGGCCAATTCAATTGTGGCCAATCTGAACAGTAAAAAAGAAATCAGCACCATTACCGCCAATGGTAGTCCGGCACAGTTCCAGCAAAAGACTGACCCGAATAAAGGTCTGGCCAAAGGTCAGGCGCAGAAAATTGTCTACAATGCGGAAACCGGTATTATTACTTTGTCGGGCGGGGCATTTTTACAGCAGGATGGGGCCAGTATTCGCGGCAATACCTTGCGTTATAGTATGAACAAAGGCGATATTGAAGCCATTGGTACGCCAAACAACACCGGATCATCTTCAGGTCGCGTACAGATTGTGATTCCACCATCCAGTTCAAAATCATTCCCGGGAGCACGCGATTAATGGATCAGGTCGTACAGCCACAAACTCTGACAATCAAACACCTGGCCAAAAACTACAGTAAGCGCTGGGTGGTGAAAGATGTTTCTTTCTGTATGCAAAGTGGCCAGATTGTCGGCTTGCTTGGCCCAAATGGTGCAGGTAAAACTACCAGCTTCTATATGGTGGTTGGCCTGGTGCGTATGGACAAGGGGGAAATTCATCTGGATGAACTGGATTTATCTGACCTGGCCATGCATGAACGTGCGCGCAAAGGCATCGGTTACCTGCCACAAGAGGCGTCAATTTTCAGAAAACTGACCATTGCTGAAAATATCATGTCGATTCTGGAAACCCGTAAAGACTTAAACAAGCAGCAGCGTCAGCAACGTTTAACCGAACTGCTGGCCGACTTTAAAATTACCCATATTAAAGATTCACTGGGCATGAGTGTATCGGGTGGTGAGCGACGTCGTGCAGAAATCGCCCGTGCTTTGGCTGCCGATCCAAAATTCATGTTGCTGGATGAACCTTTTGCCGGGGTAGACCCGATTTCTGTCGGGGATATTAAAGATATTATTAGTACCCTTAAAGATCGCGGAATTGGTGTATTAATTACCGACCATAACGTGCGTGAAACATTGGCAATTTGTGAACGTGCCTATATTGTCAGTGAAGGTGCAGTGATTGCCGAAGGAACTCCACAGGAAATTCTGGAAAATGAAACTGTGAAACAGGTCTACCTAGGTGAAGATTTTAGGGTGTAGTTATTAAAATATACACATCATGGTTCGCTGTGATGTGTGTTTTATCTGTTAAATGTCATAAAGTTGAAAAAATATAAAAAATTAAATTAAAAAAGCATTAAACTTTCACAAAATATTTCATCGTATTCGTTTAATTATAATGATGAGTAATACAAGAGCCGTAATAGGCCAAAAAAATAAAGTTAAGTATATGCTATTTGGGGGAATCTTATTGTTCAGTGGTCTGACGGAACCGTCGATGGCCGAACAAAGTTCCACGCATGAAGATTCATCTTTAAAACAGCATTTTGCCTCTATTTTTAGCCCCCAATCTGACCAGAATTTTAATCGGGTTCGTATTAGTGAGCTGAGCCAGTTTCAGCTCGATACACAAAATATTCAGGAAATGCCCCGGGTAGTGCCAGCATCATCTGTTTCAGAAACTGCGGCATCAGCCCGATCCTCTGTGCAACAGCCTTTGAGTTTTAATGACACCATTCGGACCGCTGTTCAGCGTCATCCTGAAATTTCCCAGGCCATTTCCACTCTGGCAGCCCAGAATGCCAGTATTGATGTGGCGAAGTCCGGTTATTATCCACAATTATCTGGTGGTATTTCCACAGCGGACCTGACCAAAGGCGAGCGCGGCCGTCAGCTGCTGAGCCTGAATGCCACGCAAATGCTCTATGATTTTGGCAAGGTCAAAAGCAGTGTCAATCTGGAACAGGCCCGTTTAGCCGCAGAGCAGGCCAATGTGCTGGTTAGTATTGATGATATTGCTTACCAGACTGCCAATGCCATGATTAATATCAAACGCTATCAGGAAATTACCCGTATTGCCGAAGAGCAGATTCAGGGGATTGCCCGCATTGCGGAAATCACCAATTTACGTGCCGAGGCCGGAATTAGTACCCAGGCCGACCCGATTCAGGCCCGTTCCAATCTGGAAGCTGCAGAAGCCAATTTAATTGTGCAACAAACCCAGCTGCGCCAATTTCAGCAAAAGCTGCGCACCTTGGTCGGGTTTGAGGTTCATCAGCGTAACTGGCAGATTCCAGAGCGGCTGGTGAAAGAGGCGCAATTATATTCAGAGCCGGTTTTCAGCAGATTCCCGGACTAATCGCTGCTCAGGCTGAAGTTGAAGTGGCCAAATTACGCAAGCAGCAATCACGTTTAAGTGCCTATCCCACTTTAAATGTGAAAGGTTCTATAAGTCAGGCCATCAATGGTCGTAATCCAAATAACAATGAAGATGATGGCCTCTATAATTCGATCATGCTGGAAGCCAATAGCAACTTTTATCAGGGCGGCGCAATTGCGTCACAAACCCGGGCGGCCAGTTATGCAGAAGAAGCGGCCAAGGCACGGGTCAATAGTGTGTATCTAGAGGTGCTGGATGAAACCCGCATGCTGCGTGAAGAAATCCAGAACAAGCAGCGCCAGATGAATATTCTGGTCAAGCGTCAGGCCACCACCATCCAGACCAAAGAGCTGTATCAGGAACAATATAAATTAGGCACGCGCTCAGCTGTCGATTTACTGAATGCCGAACAGGCAATTCATAGTGCCGCCCAGGAAATTGAAAATACGCGTTTTGATATTTATGCCGCCATTGCGCGCTATATCTCCATTACCGGACGGACACGCGATATTTATGATTTAAACCATATATCCATTCAGGGGCTTGAAGTTCAGCCATGAGTACTAAAATAAATTATCAACCGTGGCTTCAAGCAGTGCTGAGCATTGCCAAGCATTACCGGATTGAACCATCCGCAGAACGTATCCGCTTGCAGCTGGACTGGAATCCGAACCAGAATATTGATGATATTTTAAATCTGATTGCCCGTCAGGTGGGCCTAAGTCTGCGCAAAACCGACTTTAGCGCCGAAGTGATCAATCCCTGGCGTTTGCCGGTACTGGTTGAATTCCAGGATGGTCAGGTGGGCGTAATTGACAAGGTCGATGCTGAGGGTAACCTGAGTATTCAGTTCAGTGGTGATCAGGGTTTGTCACAAATGCTGGCCAGCGACACCTTGGCTGAGCATGTGCGGCATGTCTATATCCTGCGTCCGGAAAAATCGGTTCCCGATGCGCGGGTAGATGAATATGTCAAACCCTATGAAGACAACTGGTTCTGGTCAATTGTGCTGCGGGACTGGAAACGTTATATCGATGTAATGTTTGCCTCCCTGATGGCCAATATTCTGGCGCTGGCCACCATCCTGTTTTCGATGAATGTCTATGACCGGGTAATTCCGGCACAATCGGTTCCCACTTTGTGGGTGTTGGCAGGTGGGGTGCTGATTGCGGCCATTTTCGAGTTTAGTTTAAGGGTCGCACGGATTTACCTCTCCGATATTATCGGCAAGCGCGCTGATCTGCGTATTTCAGATCGGGTCTATGGACATGCGCTACGGATTAAAAACAGTGAACGCTCTAAATCGACCGGGACCTTTATTTCACAAATTCGTGAACTGGAAGGGGTGCGTGAACTGGTGACGTCGACCACCATTTCTGCAATCGCTGATTTGCCTTTCTTCCTGCTGTTCCTGGGCGTGTTCTGGGTGATTGGCGGGAACCTGTTCTGGGTGATGCTGATTGTGGTACCGCTCATGATTATTCCCGGTATTCTGGCGCAAAAGCCTCTGGCTAAACTGGCTAATGAGGGGATGCGTGAAGGAGCAATCCGCAATGCCATGCTGGTGGAATCGGTACAGGGCATTGAAGACATCAAGTTATTACGCGCCGAAGCCCGCTTCCAGAACCAGTGGAATCATATGAATGAAGTCTCCGCCGATATTGCCATGCGTCAGCGTAAAATTGTTGGGGTGATGACGGCCTGGACCCAGAAAATTCAGGGGCTGACCTTTGCAATTGTGGTGCTGGTCGGCTGTTTTGCCGTGATGGATGGGGAAATGACCACCGGTGCTCTGGTGGCTTGTTCAATTTTATCTTCACGGATGCTGGCACCCATTTCACAGATTGCCGGCGTGCTGGGCCGTTTGCAACAGGCCAAAGTGGCGAAACAGGGATTAGATGAATTAATGAAAAAACCGGTTGATCAGCCGGAACATAGTCACTTAATTCATCGTCCGGTGTTAAATGGTCATTATGAATTAAGCGGGGTCAGCTTTAAATATGGCGAAGATGATCCTAAACCAACCTTGATGGTACCCAAGCTCGAAATTAAAGCCGGTGAAAAAATTGCCATTCTGGGCCGGAATGGTGCCGGAAAGTCTACCTTGTTGCCATTGCTGTCCCACAATTTTTCACAAGAGGAAGCTCATTTGAGCTTCCTCTTGTTTTATGGGTATTTTATCGGGTGAAAATAAAGCTTTTAAAGTTCTTCTTTCAAACAAATTCACTTGAATTA
>NZ_VOXR01000046.1:0-18755 GCF_013420645.1 Acinetobacter sp. C15 | reverse complement strand
ATCCCATCTTCTTAGGGTTTGGATGGAAACACCCAGTGTTTTAGCTGCAACGCCAATACTAACATATCTATTCATTTGTATATAATAATATAGAAATAAGTAGATTTCAATTAGCAGTTATTAACCCCGCAGCCGAATCGTGACTAAATAATCAATATCCGTTCATCTTCCTGTATGCCTGTCTTCAGACGGGCATTTTTCATGGTACAAGGTCAGCACCTCAGCCGTGCTACACTGGGATGACCCAGCACAACCAATTAAAACACTATGCCCAAAAATCTGCTTGCCCTGGTCCTGACCTGTATTTGTTGCACGGGCTGCATGACCACACCGGCCTTGCCTGAACAGCAGCGCCCGAGTGCCTGGGCTCAACCGCTGGATGCACAGCACAATTTTTATCAGGTCAGCCCGATGCTATATCGCAGCGAACAGCCCGATCAGCAGCTGGCAGCATTGTTACAACAGCATGATATTGATGTGGTCATCAACTTGCGTCCCAAAGCGGCAGAGGCGGAACCGTTGCAGCAGCATGGATTGCAATCGGTGCATCTACCCATTCATACCTGGGCCATTGACCGGGAAGATTTATTGCAGGTGATGCAGCAGATTCAAAGCGCCCAAGCCCAACAGCAAAAAGTGTTGATTCATTGTTATCATGGTGCAGACCGGACCGGGGCCAGTGTGGCCATGTACCGGATTATGTTTGAACACTGGCCGGTGGAACAGGCGCTGGCAGAAATGAAATATGGCGGCTTTGGCTTCCATCCGATCTGGGTCAATATTGATGCCTTATTTCGTCCTGAAAATATAAAATGGATTCGACAGCAACTGTCAAATCCATCAGATTAAAACTAAGGGCAAAATACCGAAGGATACTTACAACTAGTTCCGCTTATCTAACGGCACCCAGTCAATGACCCAGGCTGATTTCATGTTCAGGCTGGCATCTGCTGCAATTTTCTTGCGTGCTGCATCGGCACTTTCACGGTCTTTGGATGGCCCGACCATAATCCGGATCCCTTTAGAGGTCGGACTCTTGGTGACTTTATAGCCTTTGGCTTTTAAGCGCGCGGCCAGTGCATCGGCATTGGCCTCATTGGCGGCCAGTGCCACCTGCACCATCCACTGTTTACCATCATCTTCGCCTTCCAGCAGTTTACGTGCTTTCTCGGCTTCAGCTTTCTTTTTGGCTTCTTCTTCGGCTTTACGTTTGGCTTCTGCCTGACGTTTTTCCTCAGCTTTGCGCTTCTCTTCTGCAGCTTTCTGTTCAGCAGCCTTACGTTCCTGCTCGGCCTTGCGTTTGGCTTCTGCCTGACGCTTTTCTTCGGCTAAGCGTTTTTCTTCCGCAGCTTTTTGTTCTGCTGCTTTTTTCTCGGCAGCAGTACGCTCTTGGGCCGCTTTCTGCTCGGCAGCTTTTTTGGCTTCAGCTGCTTTTTGCTGTTCCAGCTTTTTCTGGGCAGCCAGTTTTTCTTCAGCCAGACGTTTTTGTTTGGCCTGCTCATCTTCGACCAGTTCTGGCGGAATATTGTCGGAACTTTGCTGCTGGCCATTACGTAGCGCATTTAAGGCCGCATATTCTTCTGCAGCCTTACGGGCGGCTTCAGCTTCTGCCTGCTGCTGCATGGCCAGGAATTCAGCTGCACGCGCTTCCTGTTCGGCCACAGCTTTTTCACGAGCACGGCGCTGCTCTTCCAGCAGACGTTTTTCAGTTTCTACATCTACCGTTAAAGGTTGTAGCTGAATCATTTCGGCTTCAGGCACAGTATTTTGCTGTAACTGTTCGACCCGTTCTGGCGTTTTGACATTATTTTGATGTATTTCTTCTTGGCCTTTCAGGAGTAATGCTGCCAATAACACACCACCACCCAATAAAACAACGCCGCCCATCCAGCGCTGTTTGTTATTCATTGACATTCTTCCAAATACTCCCATACCGCTTCTAAGGTATGAAATGATCCACATACCAAAATCAGCTGATTATTGTTCGTTTCATCCAGCGCTGATTTAAAAGCTAATTGAACACTATCAAAGTGCTGTACTGTTTCGCCCTCGAGAGCCGCATCCAGTTGTGTGATGTCTGCCGCACGAGGAACATTTAATTGTGCAATTTTCCACATTAAAACATGTTCTTTCAATAAGGCAACGACAGAATTCACATCTTTATCGGCCAGCATGGAAAACACACTGATCACTTCGGTGTACTGTTTATTGTAATTTAAATAATTTCGCAATTGCTTTAACAAAAACTCTACACCGTGCGGATTGTGCCCGGCGTCAAAGATTACGGTCTTGCCGGCAATCTGGCGAATTTCAAAACGGCCCGGGAGCTGGGCCTGTTGGATGCCTTCGGCAATCGCCTGCTGCTGGATGTTCAGACCGCTAAGTAACACGGCGGCAACTGCGGTCGATATATTTTCCAGCGCCAGCGTGCCAAGCGGTAATTTCAAGGTGCTGCCACTGCTGGCAAATAACCAGGACTGGCCATCTGCAGCGGTGCGATAAAAATAATCACGATTGGCGACATACAGCGGGGCCTGACACTGTGCTGCCTTGTCCTGAATGGCTTGCGGTAATTCCTGCACGCCGCCAAAGATCACCGGAATATTCGGGCGGATGATGCCGGCTTTTTCAAAGGCAATTTTTTCAATGGTATCGCCCAGCCAGTCGGTATGATCCAGCCCGATATTGGTAATCACGGCCATATCGGGATGTACCACATTAACCACATCCAGACGGCCACCTAGGCCAACTTCCAGCACCCAGACATCACAGGCCTGCTGTTTAAAAATGACAAAAGCCGCCAGCGTGGTGGCTTCAAAAAACGATAAACTTAAATTACAGTCACGACGCGCCTGATCAACCTGTACAAAGGCCTCAATCAGTTGCTGGTCATCGACCTCGACGCCGCCCAGTTTGACCCGTTCATTAAAACGGTAAATATGCGGCGACTGATACAGCCCCACCTGATAACCCTGAGCATTTAAAATCGCGGCCAAGGTGGTGGTGGTGGAACCTTTGCCATTGGTGCCCGCGACGGTAAACACTTTTGCGTCCGGGTGAGTGACGCCCAGCTTTTCAGCCACAGGAATCACCCGTTCCAGACCTAAATCAATCCCTGTAACGTGAACATGGCTCCAATAATTGAGCCATGTTTCTAAAGAGTCGGTTGCAAGTGGTGCTGTATTCAAGACAAATTCATCAGTTTCGTGACAATGCGATATACAGTATCACGTAATGCATGACGATGAACAATCTGATCGACCACACCATGATCAAGCAGGTATTCCGCGCGCTGGAACGGTTCATCCAGTTTTTCACGTACGGTTTGCTCAATTACACGCTTACCGGCAAAGCCAATCATGGCTTTTGGTTCTGCCAGATGAACATCACCCAACATCGCCAACGATGCCGTTACGCCACCATATACCGGATGAGTTAAGACCACGATATACGGCAAGCCCGCTTCTTTTAAACGCTGGATGGCTGCTGAAGTACGCGCCATCTGCATTAAAGACAGCATGCCTTCCTGCATACGCGCACCGCCCGATGCTGCAAAGCAAATTAACGGCTGACGTTGCTGAATGGCACGTTCCGCTGCAAGCACAAAACGGTCACCGACCACCGTGCCCATAGAGCCGCCCATAAAGTCAAATTCAAAGGCACAGGTGGTTACCGGCACGCCTTTTAATAAACCTTGCATGACCAGTAAAGCTTCAGTTTCACCGGTTTTCTTTTGTGCTTCGGCCATACGGTCCGGATACGGCTTGCTGTCCACAAATTTCAGTGGATCTTTGGCAGAAAATTCCTGACCCAATTCGGCATCGACCTGATCGAGGAACCAGGTTAAACGGTCACGCGCTTTCATGCGTAAATGCTCGTCACATTGCGGGCAGACATAGGCATTGAAAGACATGGCTGTACGAGTCACCAGTGCATGACATTCCGGACATTCGATGGTTGGTTCGGTGAATGTCGCCTTTAAGGCTTGCTGCTCATCCGGTACATGAATTCCCGGTACGCCGCGTTCTGTCCACGGCGTAGTTGGGCTTAAGATTTTCCCTGGCTTGACTTCTTGACTCATACTAACTCATCGAGCGCGGCTCGAAGCTCCTTGACTTTATTAACCGTTTCAACCACGGCTTGTTCTGGTTCGAGGTTGGCAAACTGTTTTACGAAAGCACTGCCGACGATGACTGCATCTGCCACGGCACCCATGACTTTGGCAGATGCCGCATCACTGATACCGAAACCGACACCAACCGGTACATCGGTGACTGCCTTGATTTTCTCAATCCGCTGCGCCGCTTCAGAAACATCTAAAGTGGCTGCACCGGTCACGCCTTTAAGCGACACGTAGTAAATAAAGCCGCTGGCCTGTTTCACTACATGCTGGATACGCTCATCGGTAGAGGTTGGTGCCAGCAGGAAAATCTGGTCCATATCATACTGCTGTAAGATCTGGTCTAAATCGGCAGCTTCTTCTGGCGGCAGATCCACCAGCAAGACACCATCTACCCCACATTCATGCGCATAGGCGACAAACTTCTGGTAGCCAATGACCTCAACCGGGTTTAAATAACCCATGAGCACCACTGGTGTTTCCGTGTCTTTTTGGCGGAATTCCTTGACCATATTCAGTGCATCGAGGGTATTGGTTCCCCCTGCTAATGCACGTTCTGCAGCCAAGGCAATGACTGGACCATCGGCCATCGGGTCAGAGAATGGCAGTCCAAGCTCAATCACATCTACACCCGCCTCAACCATTTGATGTAACAGCGGTACCGTTACCTGTGGCTGTGGGTCACCTGCCATGACATAAGATACGAGGGCCTTACGTTGTTGAGATTTCAACTGTGCAAATCGGGTGGCTAAACGTGACATAGGGCTGTGCTTTCCTTGAATAATTCAAAACTGATAAGTTGCTATTGTCGAAATACAGGACATCGCATTGTAACGCTATTTTTTGCTCATTGAACAGAGCACAGCTGGTCGATGCCCGATTTCATCAGCAAAGCGCGAATTCCAGAACAACCCGAAAGCTACATTTACCGATATTTCGGTTTTTTTCTCAATGATCAAAGATGCCTAATTTCGCTATTCCCAGCAATCTCAAGCAGTTAGAAAAACCCAATGGCTGAGCAAAAAAGATGATAAAAATAGGACAGTTAGCATTTACATTTAAAGTTTTCAGAAATAGCAAAAGCTGCTTTATACTAGCGCCGTTTTCAGACTTTTTCTTATTTCTATGATTTCCGACTCCCAGGCAAAAGTGCACGCTCGCGGGCTTGCGCTGTTGCCACTTATTGTATTTTTAGCCATTTTTTTAGGCAGTGGCATTTACCATTCCCTGATTGGGACCGAGTTTGCCTTCTATCAGGTCAAGGCGCCGGTGGCGGCCATTCCAGCCATTATCCTGGCATTATTGCTCTATCGTGGTCAGCTGAACCGGGCCATTGAAGAATTTTTGCAGGGCGCCAGCCATCCGAACCTGATCCTGATGTTTATGGTGTTTATGCTGGCCGGTGCCTTTGCCAGCACCAGTGGCGCCATTGGCAGTGTCAATGCCACGGTACAGCTGGGCCTGTCGATTATTCAGCCGGAATTTGTACTGCCGATGCTGTTTCTGATTTCAGCCTTTGTCGCCACCGCCATGGGCACTTCAATGGGCACCATTGCAGCCTGTGCGCCCATTGCCTTTGGTTTTTCCGAAGCCACGCAAATTGCCACGGTCTATACCATTGGTGCGGTGGTTGGCGGTGCCATGTTTGGCGATAACCTGTCGATGATTTCTGACACCACCATTGCCGCCACCAGCAGCCAGAAAGTACAGCTGCGTGACAAGTTCAAGGTCAATGTCTGGATTGCCGTACCGGCCGCGCTGATCACAGTGCTGATTTATATGCTGATCAACCAGAATACCCAGGCCATTGCCTATCAGGAGTATAACGCCTGGCTCATCTTGCCTTATGTGGCGGTGTTTGTGCTGGCCTTTTCCCGCCTGCATGTGCTGGCAGTGTTAACCATCGGGATTTTACTCTCGGCACTGATGGGACTGTTGATGCTGCCCGAGTTTGATCTGCTCAAGCTGAATGGCGCTATTTATGATGGCTTTGTCGGCATGTTTGAAGTGGCGTTGCTGTCGATGTTCCTGGGTGGCTTATCGGCCATTATGCAAAAAGAAGGTGGCCTGGAATGGCTGATTCAACGCATCTACAAGCTGACTCGCCTGTTTAAGGTTGGCGCGCAACGTGCTGGTGAGTTGGGGATTAGCTTTCTGGTGGTGTTTTCCAACCTGTTTGTGGCCAACAATACCGTGGCGATTATCCTGTCTGGAGATATGGCGCGGGAAGTGGCGCAGGAATATGGCGTCGATCCGAAACGCGCTGCCGCCCTGCTGGATATTTTCTCCTGCGTGGTACAGGGCCTGATTCCTTATGGCGCCCAGTTATTGCTGGCCTGCTCGATTGCCAAAATGTCACCGGTAGAGCTGATTGGCAGTGTCTATTATTGCTGGGTGCTGGCGATTTTTGCGATTGCCGCTATTGCCTTGCGTTTCCCTAAACTGCGCACGGCTTAAGACTGTACTTTTTAATTTTCCAAGCGGCTATTCAGCCGCTTTTTATTGGTGGTCTGTTGCTGACGCAGTACCCGGCGCCGCTCGGTTAAGGTCTGGCCGCAATGCGCTTTATAGGCACGCGCCAAAGCCGACTGATCGGAATAACCGAGCTGGCTGGCAATCTCGGTCAGACTCAGCTTTTGCGGTAATAGCAACTCACAGCGTTTGATCCTTTCCATGTCCAACAGCTGTTTAAATGAGGTCCCCAGTTCACTCAGTTGACGCTGCAAAGTGCGACTGGACATACACAGCTCGACAGCCAGCTCATCCAGCTTGGGTGCTTGTTGCTGCAGCCTTAAATAATCGGCAATCAAATGACGCAGTTTCTGGTCCAGCCCTTCCAGCAAGGGTTTGGCCGCCATCGCTTCTTCAGCCTGCTTTTTTAAAATCCCGATTAAAGTTGGATCAGGCTGCTGCGGTTGCAGCTGCAGGCTGTCGATGCTCAGCACCAGCTGATAATCTGGCTGATCAAACAGCACTTCGCAGCCATAAAACTTTTGATATTGATACAGCGCCGTTTGCGGAGCATGGGCAAAATGAACCCGGCGCAAGGGAAAGTGCTCGGCCGCAAACATCTGCCGGGCCAGTTGCAGCATACAGGCAAAGGTGATTTCGTGAATCAGCGTGCTCTGATCCTGCGGATTCGGCCAGGAGACAATCAGCAAATCATCCTGCTGCTGAATCTGCATGGGAACCGCTTCGTTAGCATCAATCACCAGCCGGCTAAACTGGGCAATATACTGCAAGGCCTCGGCCACGCTATTACTGCGCGAGGCCATATAGCCGAGCACACCAAAATGTTCCGGACGGATAAAACGCGCCAGTTCAAACACCAGATAGGCTGTGTTCAGCTGCTGCCGGGTCTGTTCCAGCAGCGTAATAAAAGCCTGACAGGAAGATTGGCCATCAATCGGCAAACTCAGTACATGCTGCACATATTGCTGCAAGCTGTCTGACAGCTCGAGCTGTTGCGGCTGCACACCTTGTGCCTGCAGGTAGGACTGCCACAAGTGTACATAGCCGTTTGGAATCTGAATATCACTCGGGTAAGTTGTCATCCTGACATTTCTTATTTTCACTATGGCATAAAATGTATAAAAACTGGCAAGACTTGTCAAAACAAAGCCGCTAAAGCCCGACATACTGCAGATATGAACGACTAGATGAAGTAAAACAAGATGAATGCCATAGTCCAATATCAGGCGCAACCAGTGGTGCGCAGCAATCTCGACTTTAAGCTGGAACAGATTCCACGCTTCTGGTTTGGTGGAGATCCTTTTCTGACCCGCATGTTTGATGCCTTAAGCCTGACCTTTCCCGATGGGGAACGCTATTTTATTCAGTCGGTACGCTTGTACCGCGAGCAGATTCAGCAGCCAGAACTGCAGCAACGCGTGGCCGACTTTATCCGCCAGGAAGCCCAGCATGGCATCGCGCATGACAAAATGAACCAGCTAATGAAAAATCAGGGTATGCCGGTGGATCAGTTTATCCGCCAGCTCAACCGGATTTTTAAATTTGAACTGGAAAAACGCTCCCCGGAATATAATATTGCCACCACGGCAGCAGCCGAGCATCTGACCGCCCTCATGGCTGAAACCTTTTATGCCCATCGCTCGACGTTAGCTGAAGCACATCCGTATGTACGCGCCTTGTTTGCCTGGCATGCGATTGAAGAAATGGAACACCGCGATGTGGCCTTTGATGTAATGCGCGATGTGGCCCAAGTTTCTGAAGCGATGCGGCATTTTGCCCTGGTCTGGACCACGTTCCTGATGTTTGGTTTTACCATTTATCGGGCCAATATCATGTTAAAACAGGATGGCTTTAGTCTGTGGCAACGCCTGCAACTGAATGCCAAAGGTTTGCCGTGGTTCTTTGGCAAAAAAGGCACCTTAACCCGGATGGGCCGGCTATATAAAGACTGGTTTAAAAAAGATTTTCATCCCAGTCAGCATCCGATTATTGCCCAGTATGAGGTCTGGATTAACACCCTGGAACAGACCAATGATCCGATTCAGGCCGGTGAAGCCTTCTGGCAGGCGGCTAAAGATTAAAGAAGTTATGGTGGATTAAAAAAGCTGAATGTCAGGTTCAGCTTTTTTATTCGATGGATGAGCCGTAGCTTTTTGATGATCAGGATCAGCGACTAACAATTACCATTTGGCATAATGCTGTTCCAGCAAGGCATATTCATTCAGGAACACAATTTCCTGATCATCCTGCACAATGGTGCCGCTGACTTTGGCCTGCCACTGGCTAAACTGGCTGCCCACCAGGCGCAGGTTCAGATTTTCATAACGGCGCCAGCCGGTGGTCACGGTTAAATTCAGGCTTTGGTCCAGCGAGACAATATTCCACTGGTTATCTGACTGCTGCTCAAATAACACATCTGCCAGCGGATACAGGCGGCCATTGACCCACAGACAGTTTTCATTGCCAAAACTTTCATTCACGCCAGAAGCCAGATTAATGCCGACCCGCTTGTTCTGGGCATCCCAGAAATTACAAGACAGCCAGAACCAGGCCGTTTCCGGTCGTAAAAAACCACAGGTATCATCCAGAGAAACAAAAGTTTTGTCATGAAACTGGATGGTTTGTCCCTGCTTGTTGATAAAAAAACCTTCACAGCCGAGCGTGGTCAGCTTTTGGGTATAGGTCCAGCCATTAATCCCATTCGGACTGCACATGCTTAATGGATCGGTGCCGGCACAGAAAATTCGCGCACTCAGGCGCAGTTCGCCATATTTAGTCACCCGGATATAACGCACCCCATTGGCATGCTGAATATCCAGCTGATAGCCCGCTTTATGAAAATGACTATGGTTAAACAGCGGCTGCTCATCCAGCACCGTATGCCGGGCCAGAAAACTGATCGCATCCCACTCCAGCACTTCACCGGTCAAATGATTGTAGATATAAACAAAACCATGCCCGGCCCAAGCAATATCAACAATGGCCAGGCCGATGGTGTAGTGCTCATGCTGAATACAACAAAATTTAAACTTTTTATATTTTAATCGTTTACGCCATCCAGACAGCACATCACCATAAGGGCTTTTATATTGATAATGATGGTATTGGATACTGGTCGGTAATTGCTTAAAACGTCCGTAACGTGGCTGTCCATTCTGTTGTATTAAATCCATGTACGACATTCCATGTGGTTTGAGACACTGTAGCTACCGCTTTATTATGCCTATAAAATCTGGCCAGAAAAATAAAAATAAGATTATTTTATCTAAACAATAACAAAAACATAGATTGCTTTCTTTCACAATATCCAAGCCAAACCAATTGCTTAAGTCTGCTACAGTCAGGACTCGGCAATAGGCAAATAGGTATTTTCCCAGCGGTTTCCGGCAAATTCCCCGGCCACCAGTTCTACATAACGGCCATGCACCTGATCAATGGCGATGCAGTCATCAACATCCAGCACCCGGTCGGTATGCTGCTTTTGCCAGTGTGCAGCAAAATATGCCTTGCCACGCTGTTTGGCCACCATGGTATTTTGTGCAACCACCAGAACATAGCGATGCAATTCACCAAACTCACGCGCATCGTAGCCGCCTAAATTAATCAGCCAGAGTTTTTCATGCGCCTGATTCGGGGCCGCATTACTAAATTGCAGCTGATATTGTTGGCCTTCAAATTCCATCCCATTGATTTGCGCCCAGGCATCAATATGTAAGCCTTGTTGTTCGCCAAACCAGGCCTGTCTTAGCTGAGGGAAAGTCTCTTCCAGCGTATCAGCCACAGCAAGGACCACATCATGCACTTCGGTATTGGCACGGGCATGACGACCGCCTAACATGACGATAAACAGACTTGGCATGGGAAACTCCAGAAGATGGTTTTAACCAGGTAGAAGATAAATCAGCAATATGATACGCGTTGGCGATCGGGATGTCGCCTGTTGAGCAGCATGACAGGGACGTCAGATCTGCTCAACAAAAGTCTTTGCTTACTTTGGGCTTTTCCAAAGTAAGGGAAAATCTGGATGAATTATAATTGCCTGAATTTGTGTCAAAAATCGGATCTGAATAATCATCCTCCCCTCGTCCCTCCTTTAAAAAAGTGGGGAACTTTCATTACAACAATAAAAAAATCGCACCCAATTGCTTGAATGCGATTTAAATCCTCCCAACCCTCTTTTACTAAGGAGGGCTATTCCCTCTTTCTTAAAGAGGGTTAGGGAGATTTTTTACATATCCACCATTTCCACGCCATCAATACGCGCTACCGTCATCAAGTCTTTATCACCACGGCCTGAAACCGTTGCAATAATAATTTGATCTTTCGACATGGTTGGCGCCAGCTTGGTTACATACGCCATCGCATGTGAACTTTCTAATGCCGGAATGATGCCTTCAATCTTGGTCAGGTCACGGAAACCTTGTAAAGCTTCCTGGTCATTAATTGGCACATAATCCACACGATGCATATCTTTCAGGAAGCTGTGCTCAGGACCCACACCCGGATAATCCAGACCAGCAGAAATCGAATGGGTTTCAATAATCTGACCTTGTTCATCTGACATCAGGTAAGTACGGTTGCCGTGAAGGACACCGACATGACCGGCATTCAATGGCGCAGAGTGTTTCCCCGTTTCAATGCCTAAGCCCGCAGCTTCAACACCGTACATTTTCACCTCCTGATCATTCAGGAATGGATAGAACAGGCCCATAGCATTAGAACCACCTCCCACACAGGCCACAAGTGCATCCGGCAGACGGCCGGCTTGTTCCTGAATCTGACGGCGTGCTTCACGGCCAATAATGGACTGGAAATCACGCACCAGTTGCGGATAGGGATGTGGACCCGCCACAGTTCCGATCACATAATAGGTTGAATCGACATTGGTGACCCAGTCACGCATCGCTTCATTCATGGCATCTTTTAAAGTTTTAGAGCCACTTTCTACCGCGACGACTTTGGCACCCAGCAAACGCATACGATACACGTTCATGGCCTGGCGCTTCACATCTTCCGCACCCATGAACACTACACATTCAAGACCTAAACGCGCCGCGATGGTTGCTGTCGCCACACCATGCTGACCGGCACCAGTTTCGGCAATAATACGTTTTTTACCTGAAAGTTTGGCCAATAACGCCTGACCAATGGTGTTGTTCACTTTATGCGAGCCGGTATGGTTCAGGTCTTCGCGTTTTAAGTAAATCTGTGCACCACCCAACTCTTTCGACCATCGCTCAGCATAATACAGTGGACTTGGACGACCGACGTAATAAGCGAGATCACGGTCGAATTCTGCCAGAAACTGTTCATCATTCTTCATGCGGAAATAGAGCTTTTCCAAGTCTTCTAAAGCCGCCATCAGGGTTTCTGACACAAAACGTCCGCCATGGATACCGAAGTGCCCTTTTGCATCAGGGAACTGGGTATAGTCAATTGCCTGTTTTTCTGTATTAACAGTTTGCTGATCCACGATGGACTCCTTGCATAAAGCGTTCTATGAGTTGTTGGTCTTTAATACCTTTTGCGGATTCTACGCCTCCGCTCACATCTACAGCAAACGCGGCTGTGGTGTGAATGGCGTCTTCAATATTGTCAGGGTTTAATCCACCGGCCAAAATCAGTGGAATATCCAGTTGGGGAAAGCTGCTCCAGTCAAAGCTGTGCCCGGTTCCGCCCTTTAATTCAGGATGCCAGGCATCTAAAAGTACGGCGCTAGCACCGGCCTGCTGATATTTTTGAATTTCAGCCACCACATCTAGCCCCGGTTTAACCTGAATCGCCTTGTACCAGCGACGTCCAACCTGCTGTGCAATTGACTGGCACTGTTCCGGGCTTTCATCACCATGAAATTGCAGGATATCTAAAGGTACTTGTTTCAATACAGCGGCAATTTCTTCTGCCGTTGCATTGACAAATAAACCGACCACTTGTACATAAGCGGGAATGTTTCGCAGCAAGCATTGTGCTTGTTCAATGTTCACATGGCGCGGACTTGGAGGATAAAACACCAAGCCAATTGCATCTGCACCCGCATGTACCACACTGTTTATATCTTGAATTCGCGTGATTCCGCAAATTTTGGTACGGGTACGCATCGTTTTGCACTCTAATCCTGATTTTCAATCTTCATTTTGCTGATCTTGCTGTATGTGACTTTTAAATTGTCTGTTCTTACAAACAAAATCATATATTAGGGCGAATCATTGTAATGCAATTTTCAGAAGTTGAGTGAAGTTCAGGCGGATTATTCTACATTTCCGTTGTTTAAATGCTGAACAGACTTTATACTTCGCGCAAATGCAACGAGTTCTAGCTTTGAGCTTTAGGGAAGTTGGTGAAAGTCCAACACTGCCCCCGCAACGGTAACCATGAAACGTATATCAATTTAAATCTTATGATTTACACCACTGTATGAACAATATGGGAAGGTGGATATACAGCGAAGCAATCATTGATTAAAAGATGCTTGGCACATTGTAGTCCGGAGACCTGCTTGTTGTGCCCTTAACTCAATCATTCACGTGGGGTGAATGTATGGAGCAAACATGTCAAATTTATTTCAGCCTACTGCTTTAGTAGGCGCAATCGCGCTTGCGATGGGGTTTTCAACTTCTGTCTTTGCTACGGAGTCTCAAGAGCAACCTGCCATCAATGCGGCCCTGGATACCTTGGTGGTTACAGCTACTCGTTCTGAAGAGAAGATTGGCAATGTGCCTGCGCGGATTTCAATTATTGAGCCTGATGTGATTGAACAATCTCCAATTGCACAGCTTTCAGATTTATTACGCTCAGAGGCTGCACTAAATGTGGTGCAACTTGGTGGTTTCGGTCAACAAACTTCTATTTTTATGCGTGGCACAGATTCTGACCACACTTTAGTGTTACGTGATGGCGTACGTTTAAATAATGATGCCAGTGGTTTAGCATCATTAAGTTTTTTAGATACTACCGATATTCATCAGATTGAAGTCCTAAAAGGCCCTGCTTCTGTTCTGTATGGAACCAATGCTATTGGTGGCGTCGTACAAATTATTTCAAAGACACCAGAACAGTCTGGTGCTTTTATTACGGGTGAAATTGGAGAAAACAATACTTACAAGGCTTTAGTTGGAGCTGACTTATCAGAAAATGATATCTACTTGCAGATTCGTGGTCAGCGTTTAGAAAGTGATGGTACAGCGATTACAGACTTAGAGGGCGCCACCAAATCCAACTATGAGCAAAAAGGTTTTTCTGCCAAAGCCGGTATTGAAAAAGAAAACTATGGCATAAGCCTTGACCATAGCGAAAACCAAGGTAACTCAATTTATCAAAATTTTAGTTGGGTCACTTTAGATTATGAGACCAAGTCACACGACTTTAAAAATGCAGTCACCAATTTAAAAACCTATCTACAACTTAATGAAAATCTACGCGCAAATGCACGTATTTCACATTTTAAAGACGAGTTAGAACAGCTCAAATCCTTTGAAAACACCACCTATATTGCTGACGAATATGAGTTAATGTTAAAGCAGCAGTTCACACCTCAGCAAAATGTAATCGTGGGTATAACTCATAAAGCATTAGAAACTGAAACTGAAAAATCATCCGGTTCATTTCAACAGGATCTTAACACCACAGGCTATTACCTACAGCATCAATATCAAGCAGATAAACTTAACACCCAACTTGGGGCTCGCATTGAAGATAATGAAAAGTTTGGTACGCATACAGTAGGACAACTTGGTGTACGTTACCATTTCACCCCAAATTTCAGTATTTATTCAAATCTAGGAACAGCTTTTAAGGCTCCTACAGTCAATGATCTTTACTATGGCTCGTCTGCCAATCCAGAGTTAGAACCTGAAGAAAGCACTTCTTATGAAATTGGTTTCGATCATCAAATTAATAATCAATGGAAATATGGTGCTTCTCTCTACCATACCGATATCGACAATTTAATTGATTATGCCGACAGCGCACCATGGGGCTTAGATAATATTTCTGAAGCACGCATGCAAGGACTAGAGACTTTTGCTAAATGGGCTCAAGACGATTACTTCTTTAAAGCAGCTTATCAATATGTCAAAGCAACCAATGCAATTAAAGATACTGCATTATTGCGTCGTCCACGCCAAACACTAACCTTATCTACAGGCATTCAAAATGAGCACTATGGTTTAAGTGCCTCACTAGTGGCCAAATCCAAGGCTAAGGATTGGTCCACCACACAAACTACACCGGGTTATGCAACTGTTGATTTACATGCTTACTGGAATATCAATCCGTATCTCAAACTGTTCAGCAATATTCAAAACGTGGGTGATGTTGAATATAAAGCAGCATATGATGGCAGTATTGATGGGGTCTACTACATCAACGGCGGCCGCCTCGCCTCTGTCGGCGTAACGGTTAAATACTAAACGCCCCAAAGGACGTATAAATTTTGAGGATCATGTCGTGACTGTGGCATGATCCTTTTTATATTCACATGATTAAAAATTCAAGGAACAGCTATGGGCCACCGTTTAAGCAAGATCTACACCCGCACAGGCGACTCAGGCACCACCGGTCTGGGTGATGGTTCACGTGTTGCCAAAGATGATTTACGCATTGCTGCACTCGGCGATGTTGATGAACTGAATGCCACCATTGGCGTACTGCGCGCACAGATTACCGCTAGCACCATTCAGGACAAAGCCAGCTGGGATAAATCTTTAAGCCTGATTCAGCACTGGCTGTTTGATTTAGGTGGTGAAGTCTGCATTCCGGGTTTTACCCTGGTACAACCAATATCAATCGAGTTTCTGGAAAACGACATCGACCGGATGAATGAAACCCTGCCGATGCTCAAGGACTTTATTCTGCCTGCCGGCACCTTGGCGTGTAGCTATGCCCATCAGGCCCGTGCTGTCTGCCGCCGTGCCGAACGTAGCGTGATGTCGGTGCATAGCCGTGACCAGAATATTCAGGCTACGTCTTTGCAGCTCCTAAACCGTTTATCTGACTGGTTATTTGTGGCTTCACGCACCCTGCAACGCAGTGAAGGCGGCGCTGAAGTTCTGTGGCAAAAAAATATTAACGAAACGATTGAATAAAGCCGTCATTTTCATAGAAAAAATTGATGAAAATATGCGCTGATCTGACTTGTATAAATTTAAGATCAGCGCACAATAGCGCTGTCACATCCCGGTCATCTTAAAGGCTCACAATGAAACTTCCTCCCCAAACGCTGAGCCTGTTATGCGTATAATTGGACATCGTGGTGCCCGCGGCGAAGCCCCGGAAAATACCCTGGGCGGTTTTCAGTATATTCAGGATTTAGGCGTACGCGCCGTCGAGTTTGACGTACGTCAGCTCAAAGATCAGCAACTGGTCATTATGCATGATGATCATTTGATCCGGACCACCGGTCAGGACCGTCCGCTGTATGAATGCAGCACGCAAGATTTACATCATTATAATCAGGCCTATGGTTGGAAAAACTGGTCGAACTTTGAAATCACCCCGTATTTAAACCAGACCCTGGCCCTAATCCAGAACTTTGAACATATCGAAGTTGAAATTAAAGCGGTGGAAACCCAGGCGCAGGCTGAACAGCTGACTCTGGCCTTGCATCAGCAGCTCAAAGGCTTTGAACATTCTGCTGTGATTACCAGTTTTGACCTGAAAATCCATCAGGCCTTACAGGCGCAGCAGTCGACCTTTAAGCGCGGTTTGCTGATTGAAGAAGATATCCAGGAACAGGCCATTGAACAGGCATTGCACTTTGGCTGCTGCCAGATTGGCTGGATGAACGAACTGGCGACCCCACGCATGATTCAGGCCACCCAGCAAGCACAACTGGGGGTCAGTGTCTGGACGGTGAATGAAGTAGAACGTGCCAAACAGCTGAAAGATTTAGGCATTAACGGTTTAATTACAGATTTCCCAAAACTGATGATGCAACATATTTAAAACAATAGATGCTCAATCCGCCTGCATGTTACAAGCTGATTTTATATTGATTGAACTTCTATTTAGCGTTGATTGGCCTGAATCAGCATTAGCCCGCGCTCATCCAGCAAATATAAGGTTTTACCCTGTAACTGGAAGCGTTTGACCCGTTGCAAGGCATCCATCAAGTCGGCTTCCTGCGCCAGCGCATGATCACAACTATTATGCGTGGCATGGCTGTTCAGGCTTAAACGGCCCTGACTGAACTGCAGCTGATAGCGGCCGAAAAGAGAATTACAGCCGGTATTGCCCTGCAGATTCTGAAAACGGGAATTGAGCATTAAATACGGGCTGGCATGAAAATAACGTGCCTTTTTCCCCTGAATGGTTTGAATTTCCCAGCGAATATCCTGCAGACCATCGCTACTGCGTTTAACCGCTGCCGGTGCTTTTACCGCACGTGGCTGTGACTGGACTTTGGAGGCTGTAGAAGACGGCGGTGTGCTTTGACAGGCCGTAATGAAAACCACCGCGATCAAATACGGCAAAATTAAACTAATTTTACGGTATCTCATGTGATTGATTTCGCATTGATCAAGGATTTATCTTTATCATGCCGCAGCCTTCGATAAAATCAATGAAGCTTCAATCTTATTCTGTTACTGTTTAGTACAATACATCTGTACAATAATGCTAGTGACGCCGAAACGCGCATGCTAATATGCTCAAATCTTATTCCATACAAAAAGTAATGGATTAAGCACTTCTTTACACCTCCCCAGCTTTCAGGAGTACTGTTGGAGATGAATGCTCCCCTACCCAAAGCCCCAATTAACTGGGTTGCCGTTTTTGCTCTGGTGTTCTTGCCAATTGTCGCAATCATTGCCATCCCGTTATATGCTTACCACCATGATTTTAGCCTTGCGGCTTGGATCAGCATGTTTGTTTTACTTGGCGTTAGCAGCTTGGGTATTACAGCAGGTTATCACCGTTTATGGGCGCACCGTGCCTATGAAGCCACTTTACCTTTGAAAATCATTTTAATGATTATGGGCACCTTTGCCGTACAGAACAGTATCCTGTTCTGGGCCTCAGGTCACCGTACCCATCACCGTCATGTCGATGATGTCGATAAAGATCCGTATTCGATCAATAACGGTTTCTGGTACGCCCATTTAGGCTGGATGCTGCGCGACTATCCGGCAGCAGAACCGAACTATAAAAATGCGCCAGATTTGCTGAATGACAAACTGGTGATGTTCCAGCATAAATACTATGTGCCTTTAGTGATTCTGGTACATGTTGGCATCTTGCTGCCAATTGGCTGGGCTGTGGGCGACATCTGGGGTGTTTTACTTTTAGGCGGCTTAATGCGTCTGATTCTGAGCCACCACGTCACCTTCTTTATTAACTCGCTGTGTCATATGTGGGGCAAACGTCCATATACCGACGAAAATACGGCGCGTGACAACTTCTGGCTGGCTATTGCCACTTGGGGCGAGGGTTATCATAACTATCACCATATCTTCCAGTACGATTACCGTAATGGCGTGAAATGGTGGCAATATGACCCGACCAAATGGTTAATCTGGAGCTGTTCGAAACTGGGTCTGGCAAAAAACCTGCGCCGTATTCCAAGCTTTAATATTAAAAAAGCGGAACTGGCGATGAAGTTCAAATATGCCGAGCAGGACCTGGCAGTATATGGCCATAATGTCAATGACGACATCAGCAGCGTCAAACAACGTCTGGCACAAGAATATGAAGCCTTTACCCACACCTTAAATGACTGGGCCAAATTAAAAGAGCAGGAAATTCAGGCCAAGAAATCGGCGGTGGCAGAAAAAATCCATCAAATGGATGACAAGCTGAAAGTTGAATTCCAGCTGGTAGAACAGCGTCTAACCCATCATCGGGAAACCCTGAACATTCTGATGCGTAACCTGAAAAAGAATCCGGTTTCACAATAATACCAAAGCCCTGCAAAAAGCCTCCTGATGGAGTAATGCCAGTCAGTTAAGAGATTGACTGGCTTTTTCTTGGGTATTTTTGAGGTTTTCCTTTTACAACTCTTGGGTAACTCCTCATCCGTCTCTCAGGTAAAACATATCTATCAGATTTCTCCATTAAACTTTCCAGATGTTTGGGTAGATTACCTGCAGAAGCCAAAGAGTCGAATCTGAGTAAATTAAGAAGGGCAATAGATGCAATATGAAAACTGATCCTCAACGGGCTTACTTTG
>NZ_VOXR01000045.1:0-19081 GCF_013420645.1 Acinetobacter sp. C15 | reverse complement strand
TTGTGAACACATTGACAATGCAGATCACAATGCATCAGTTGTTATTAAGAACAGGGCGATTAATTTAATTTTAGACAGTGGAACGCTGTTGGATGACAATCATTTGTCATCTAGTGGGCGCAGAGGTGTTCGTAAGACGACTAAGGGTGTTAAAGCCCTTTTTCGCAGTACCAATGAAGCGTCAAAAGAGATGTGTGCAACTTAGGTTGCACTACGGAAACTCGGTTGCTTTAGCTCCGAGTAGTTCATTATCTGGATCATAATAATCTTGAAACAAATTTAGAATTTGACAGTGGATTTAATACCAGCCTTGCCTCCATCGATCCTGATTACAGGGAACGAGTGATCCCCTTAACCGCTGAAAGTATCGTAGAGGTCTATCTCGTATCTAGCGTAGATTTGGCTGTTTCTAAATTGGCACGCTTGTCTGACAGAGACATCGAAGATATTCAAGCATTATATGCAAGAAACAAGTTTTCGCTTGAGCAGTTCAAAGAAATAGCAAATAATGCTAAAGACTATTACGTTACACCTGAGCAATTCGATTCTAATATTCAATATATGATTTCGCTTCTTTCAGACCTGGGAGATTGACACAATGAATCAGCTGGAATTTGAGCATGCTTTAAAAGCACTGTTAAAGCAGCCATTGAATTCTGCAACATTCGAGCAGGTTAAACCCGTTGCTGAAGCATTATTATATTCAGAACTACTACCTGCTGTGAGTTCCAGTTTAAACCCCTTAGAAAAGCGCCGACTGTTTTTTCTATTAGAAAAATTCCGCAGATACTCATGCTCAAGTGTTTCTAGACGCCAACAACTTAAAGCACTCTCCCAAGCCTTGAATGTCGTTCCATTGCCGAGCACTCATGATACAAGAAGATTAGTTGACCCTCTGGCAAAACGTGTAGGCCTCAATGAAGATTTAAATCATTTAAAACCTCAATTACTGACCTTACAAACACGCCACTACTCACTTTACAGTTAATTCTCTCCTCCTTCTCTTAAGTACCACTATTCTATAGGTCATACCTATAGGCTTTTCCTTCCATATTCCCTATACTCAAACTGAAAACACTCAACAAGAAAGAAGCTTATGAAACTTAAAACTTTAATTTTATCTGGTCTAACTTGCCTTTCTCTGGGTGCATGTACCTCTGCGCCAGTCATTCCACAACTACAAGCGGGGGTATTACAAGAAGTCCAAAATCTTGAGGTCTATCCAGACACCACGCATAACTCGGCCAAACTGACCAAGTTTATTGATAAATGCGTGATTGAATTTAGAGGGCAGCTCAAAGCCGGCCGCTCAATTGAACAATGGGCATTTAAAGGCAACACCCTCATTTCAGCCGGTTCAGCTACCTTTGCCCAAGATGGCACCAGCACCGCCCATAATTTTGACCTGCATGATGCCACGGTACAGAAAAACTTCCTGACCCTGCGCGATCATTTCCATAAAGATGCACTGGCGCAATGTAACTAAAAATTCAAGCATCATGCCTGCAAAAGGTATGGTGCTTTTCCACATTTCCTAGAAAAAATAAAAATAACCCGAAAAATAAATAGATTTTTCATCATTCAAATTATATCTGCTATACCAACTGGTATAAGACTTCGCAGCCAATCCCCGGTTTACAAAAATGCCTGAATTGTTAAGCAGTTGTAGCAAGATTGTGGATGTTTTTGCATAAAGCATATCGGCGCATATTTTTCTCCTTAAGATAGGCACCGCTCACAGCATTGCGTCTGTGGCACACATGCAAGGAAAATCCTATGAAGAAAACTCTCACAACAATATTCATGAGCAGCGCCCTACTCGCGACATCTTCACTGTATGCCGCGCCCGCACTTCAGGCCAATGTCAACGCATCGGCAGCTGTGCAGACGCCACAGGCTGGTGGACTTTTAAATAATGTAGTGCAAGGTACGCAGCAGACCTTACACAGCGCAGGCGAGCATGTCGGTCAAGGATTACATAGCGTAAAAACCACGACCCAGAACACCTGGCAAAACACCAAACAGTTCAGCAATGAAAAAGCCGAAGCCGGCAAAGAAAAAGCCGCAGATTTAAAACAGGCGGCCTATGAACGCTCAAGCGAACTGAAACAGTCTGCCGCCAAGAAAGCCGCAGCAGCCCGTGAACATGCCGCAGATCGTACGGAAAAAACCAAAAACAGCCTGAAACAGAAATCGGCACAGGTACAATTGCACAGCAATGCGCAGGTTGATGTCGATACGCCTGTGGCCAAAGCCAAAGTCAGCAGTAAAACCCATACCGCGGTTGGCGCTGCACAATAATCAAAATGAGAGAACCAAGCCTGCAACCCTGCGGGCTTTTTTAATTTTGTGGTTGAGTTTCAAGACAATTCAGCAGATGCTCAACACAGTAACAGGAATCTTCATGATTTCTTCATGCCTTCAGTTTAGGCTTAGGCTTTCCATTCTCTTTTAGCAGGGGTCATGATTATGCATAAAATGAAATCCGTATTGGCTGTTGGCCTTATGCTCATGGGCACTGCAGTCTGGGCACAAACTCCACCAGCAGAAGCGAATAGCAGCACCAAGCTCCAAGCCCCGATTCAGCCGTATGCCGATAATCCGAATTTACTGCATGTCTGGGCCTATAAAGCACAGCAAGGTGTTTTAAACGCGGCAGATCGGGTTGGTGAAGTGGCAGAAAAAGGTGTGCAAAAAGTACGGCCTTCGGTGCATCAGGCCTGGGAAAATACCAAAACCTTAACCAGCAACACCACGCAACAGACCAACCAGAAAATTCAGGACACCAAAGAAGCTTTAGGCGGCTCACCGCAACAGCCGGTACCAATTGTACAGGGCAGCTTGAGTCAGCCAGATACCGCTCAACCGGCGGCATCAGTACCTGCTGAAACCGGTTCAGGGGCCACCAGCTATGCCGTGACCGAACTTTAAGACGGGAGTGAGCGAGAGCCTCATCATCACTCGCCTTTTCATTCCACCCAAAAATACGGACCTGAATGCGTCCGTATTTTTTATTGCTTGATATCTGCTTAATTGACCTGACGGATCGGTTGGCCCTGCTGAAACGCGATCACGTTTTCTACCATTTGCTGCACAATCCGCTGCCGCGCATCTACACTGCCCCATGCACTATGCGGGGTTAAAATTAAATTGGGAATAGCTGGGTCTAACAGGATATTGCCCTGCTTGGGTGGCTCGACACTCAGCACATCCATCGCCGCACCGGCAATTTGTCCGGACTGTAAGGCTTCGGCCAGCGCCGCTTCATTGACAATACCGCCGCGGGCACAGTTAACTAAAAACGCGCTATGTTTCATGGCAGCAAACTCAGCCGGCCCGATTAAATCCCGGGTATCTTCGGTCAGTGGACAATGCAGGCTTAAAAAATCCACCTGCGGTAACAGCTCGGCAAAAGGCACCCGCGACGCAGATTGTGGCCGGTTGGCGAGAGCAGCAATTTTGACCTGCATGCCGAAGGCTTCGGCTAGCTTGGCCACTGCCTGCCCCAACTCACCATAACCGACAATGCCCAGCGTTTTTCCAGCCAGCTCGACAATTGGATAATCCAGCAGACAGAACTGGCTAGAACGCTGCCACTGGCCCTGTTGCACCGCCTGATGATAAGGCACAAAAGAAGTAGCCAGATTTAACATCAGCATTAAGGTATGTTGCGCCACTGCGGCCGTGCCATAACCCTGACAGTTACACACCACCACACCCTGGCGGCGTGCCTGTTCCAAATCGACATTATTGGTACCGGTGGCTGAAATCAGGATCAGTTTAAGCTGCGGGCATTGCTGTAATGTCGCGGCATCCAGCAAGACTTTATTGCTGATAATCACCTCGGCAGATTGCACCCGTGGCAGCAGCTCTGCAGGCGAAGTGGTTGGATACAGCGTTAACTGCTGCTGAAAGACGGCGTTTAAGTCTTCTAGCTGTAAATCATCCTGATCCAGCGAGGCAAAATCCAGAAATACGGCGTTCATGTGGTGCATCCTCTCATCATGGCGTGAGGGAATTAAAGCACACTTGCAACGCTGCGCGTCAGTTCAAAAATGGGATGCCCACAAAAAAACGCCCATGAGTTCATGGGCGCTTGCTGTGATAATTGCGTAAAGAAAAGCGGATTTGCCGAATGACATAAATGGTTAAAGCCAATACCAATAACAGGCCACTGCCGAACACCATATAGGCTGAATAATGCACCGTTTGTGCCGAAGCCACCGACGGAACAGCCCAACCCAGCAGGCTCAGTACCACAACAGACAGAGGTCGAATGGTCATAACACTACCCTACTTTTATCCACTGGTTGTTTTATATCCATCTTCATCTTAGCCTGAATATAAAATAAAACAAGGACTTCGGGGTCAGTGCAGTTTTGGCTTACAGCACCACCTCAGGTTGGGTCACAAATTTGGCACTTTCCGGGCTGTCATCGACAAATTCATTGCCGCCAAATTCATCACTACTTAAATTCAGCTGTTTATAACTCAGCACATAATAATCGCTGTATTTTTTAATCACGATGGGGTGCATACCGGCGCTGAGCTCATCCTGTTCCTGAAACAGTTTCATGACCTGACGATCATTCATGGCCACAATATAACGCTGGTCATTCAGCCAGATTTGTACCAGTCCATTGCCCTTGGCATAAATCGGGATCAGGAATTTATGGTTTAAGGCCACAGCACTGGCAGCATAGCTTTCGATCTTCTGGCTAATGACATTAAATACCAGCCCATGGCCAAAACAGTCCATCAGCTGGCGGCGGCTTTCCTGCGGCAGGTTAAACTGAATCCCGAGTTTATGCAGGTCATGCTGATCGACCTGTTTATTGCTGAGCAGCGAGCGAATCAGGTTCTGCTTGAGCTTGGCATCAAAAAAGCCGCTGTCCAGTTGCAGTTCGTTATTTTTCAGGATTTGCCCCAGCGCATGTTTGTGCCGTGGCAACAGGTTTTCAATCAGCTTGCGATAGTAGAACTTGCTGTTCTTTTTGACCTGACGCATCTTCTGGTAAAAATGTGCCGGATCAAAAGGATGGCTAAGAAAATCATTGAGCAAATCGGAACTGGCCAGCACCGCAATCGCATCATGTCCGGTAAACGGTAAATGCAGGGTCTGCAGCGAAGGCAGTACCGCCTGCAGTTTTAAATACTGGGCGCGGTCTTCGGCATAGTGCGGATCATAAATCACGATATATTCGCGCTCAGCCGAAACATCTTGGGGCTGAATACGCATGTCAGCATTGTGCTGCGGATGGAAGAACATATTGTAGCGCGTGTCCAGAATATCTTCCGGATCAATCGAATATTGCGGCACCAGTGCCACCACACGTTGCAAATCAAGCAGGTTGGAATATTTGATGGCCGCATAACCACCCATCGAACCGCCATAGCCAATACGCTGCTGAAACGGCGCAATGGTGGCGGCAATTTCATTCAGCATCGCGCGCATCGACTGTTCGGGAAACCAGGATTTCTCCTTTGGCATGATGCCAACCACATTATAGCCGTGTTTGCTCAATGACTTTTCAGCATTAATGGTCAGGCCTTTGGCGCGGGTAATTAAATCGCCAAAAGAAAAAATCAGCGCCTCTGAATGACCGGGCATCCAGATGACGCGGATATGATCGTCTTCAAAAATTATGTGTTTATCCATTCCCACACCAGAGCTGCACAGCCCTCTATCAAGATTCAAAATAACAAATAGACCGTATGCCGACGACTAAAAAGCGAATATGTTATTTTATAGATGCCCGGCAGATAAAAAAGCGCAAAATATGACACAATTCCTCCATCCTGCAGCAGAACAAGGCTTTTCCACAGCCGCCAAACTTTATCAACAGGTCCGACCAAGTTATCCACAAGCGCTGGTTGCATGGTTAAAAAACCAGCTCAAATCTGATGCCGCACCGGTCTGTGTCGACCTAGGTGCCGGTACCGGTAAATTCCTGCCGATTCTGCAACAGCTTAGCCCGCATGTGATTGCTGTTGAGCCGGTGGCCGAAATGCTGGCACAACTACAGCAACACTATCCTGATGTGCAAAGCATTCAAGCCTATAGTCATGCCCTGCCGCTGCCTGATGCCAGTGTCGATGCCGTCTGCTGCGCGCAGTCCTTTCACTGGTTTGCCAATCTTGAAACCCTGAACGAAATTTACCGGGTGCTGAAACCGGGTGGCCAGCTGTTGCTGATCTGGAATCAGCGTGACACCCGCATCGACTGGGTCAAGGCACTGGCCGAGCATATAGCACCGCTGGAAGGTGATACCCCGCGTTTTCATAGCGGCCAATGGCGACAGGTCTTTTCGGCTGCAACCGGCTTTAACGCTAACGCAGAAGCTACTTTTCAGCAATGGCAAAGCGGTACAGTTGAACAGGTGGTGTCAAAACGCCTGCTTTCTACCAGTTTTATTGCCGCGCTGCCTGAACATCAGCAACAGCAGCTGAAACAGCAGTTCGAGCAGATGGTGCTGCAATATACAGGCAAACAGCCGCAGCAACAAATTGACTTTCCCTACCTGACCCATGTGTATAGCTTTACAAAAATTACAGAACAATAAGGATGAACCTGTCATGTCCAATCTGATCAAACCTTTATCTCTGGCCTGTCTGCTTGGCAGTGCACTGCTGCTGAGTGCCTGCGAGCGTAATCCGTCACCAGAACCGAAGCAGGAATTAAGCGCCGAAGATCAGGTGCTGCAGGAACTGAAAAGTGAGCCGGTACGCACTTTCCCGAAAACCGAGCAGGACTTGCATGACCTGCAGCTGCTAACCGACTATGAACAGCGCTTTGGCCAGATGAGTGAGGAAATGGAAGTTGAACTAATGCAGATGCAGCAGCAAGGCACGCTGGATGATGTCTTTGCACGAAGCCGGCAAGGTGACAATATCCAGTCGGCCCTGAATATGCTGAAAGCGCTGGATTTAAAAACTGAACAGGGCCGCTATATTCAGGGTCTGATGTATGAATATTGGGATCATCAGGCCCAGCTGCATGCCCAGCAACCAGCTTCAGCTGCATCGGAGAGTGCACCAGACAGCGTTAAAGGTCTGGGGAAATTTATTCATGCCCAAGAGCAATTAGAACACTGGCGCGACCAGTATCCACAGCTCGACCAATAAATAACATCTATCATTTCAGGGCCTAAATAGCCCTGATCTTTACAGGGAGAATGCCGGTGAGTTTTACTGCCCTGTAGCGAGATAGGCATGTACACCTTCCCCAGCTGCCCGTCCGGTGGCAAAACAGGCCGTGAGCAAATAGCCGCCGGTGGGTGCATCCCAGTCCAGCATTTCACCGCAGCAAAATACTGCCGGATGATCCTTCAGCTGTAACTGCGGGCTGAAGGCACTGCGTTTGATTCCGCCGGCACAGCTAATGGCTTCTTCAATCGGGCGAAAACCTGTTAATTCAATCCGCAGCTGTTTCACCTGTGCCGCCAGCGCCTCCGGCTGATGCCATAAGCTTTTATCGACCAGTTCACGCAGCAGACTGCTTTTGGCTGCATCTAAACCGGCTTTACGCCAGACATTGCTAAGTGACTGCTTTTTACTGGGGTGTAATTTTTTGGCCAGCTGCGCCTGGGACTGCTCGGGCAGTAAATCCAGAAACAGCACCATGCGCTGCTGCTGTTTCAGCTGTGCACGTAAGGCCCGGCCCTGCTTATAAATCAGGCCGCCTTCCAGTCCATAATGGGTCAGGACAATATCGCCGATACTGCGCGTATGCGGTTCTACCCAGGCCTCAACCCGTTTTAAAGGCTGACCAAACACTGGCTGCATAAAGCTGGACCACGGATATTCCACCCCGGCATTGCTGGCCTGAAATGGTTCAATCTGCTCTGGACGGAGCCAGTCCTGCCAGGCACCATCACTGCCTAATTGCGACCACGACAGCGCACCACAAGCCAGCACAATCGCATCAAATGCTTCACTGCGCAGTTGCCCATGTTTTAAGTCCAGAATCTGCAGCTGTTGCTGCTCAAGGCCTTTGACCTGCTGGCGGTAATGAAACTGCACCCCATTATCCGCCAGTCGTTTTAACCAGGCCCGTAATAGCGGTGCAGCTTTCATCTCCACCGGAAATATCCGCCCGGATGAACCGACATAAGAGCGAATGCCCAAGCCTGCCATCCAGTCCTGAATCCAGCCAGCATCCCAGCGCTGAATCCACGGCGCCAGCCAGTCGGCCTGATCATAACGCTGAATAAACTGCGGCACTGCTTCGGCATGGGAAATATTTAACCCGGTTTTTCCGGCCATTAAAAACTTGCGTGCTGCCGAAGGCTTCTGCTCATAGACATGCAGGTTATAACCATACTGGCTGAGCACCTCAGCCGCCATCAAGCCGGCCGGGCCTGCCCCGATAATGGCAATCCGCTTGGACATGCTTATTCTTCCACTGCCTGCGCTGGCGACTGGCCCTGAAGCGGCTGAAAATCGTCAAAACGGGTACGATACCCTTCCGGTTTGCGAATAATCAGTTGCTGGCACAATTCACCGCGCTGCAAATATTTAATTTCAAAATGGGTCCGGGCAGAATCGGCGGCAATCCGCTGTTTCTCAAACGGTAGTTTCCATAGCGCCAATAATTGCTGTTCAGCTTCGGCAATATATTCAGGGATATTACTGGCCAGGGTAATCTGTCCATTCGGTTGCAAACGTGACAGCAAAAACTCAAAAAATGGCATGTTCAGCCAGCGCTGGGCCGGATTATGCGGCTCCGGATTCGGATATAAAATAAAGCACTGCTCGACTTGCGCCGGATATAGCGCATGTACAATCCACGGTAAGGCATCGGCATGGACTGGCTGCAGATTGGCATGCGGTTCTAATCCATGCTGCTTTTGCATGGCCAGAAACTTTTCCCGGGTGCGCTCAATCGCATACAGGGTTTGCTCAGGATGTTGCCCACTGAACAACAGCGCGTGCTTGCCTTTGCCTGCACCAATTTCGATACAGACAGGAGTATTGGCAATGGCTTGAAAGTCACGCGGAGCATGCATACGCTGGGCTTGAAATTGACGAATGGGCATAATCAGATCAAACTTATAAAAAACCGCACAAGTCTATCAAGTGCAGCTGTTTTTGCCTAATCTAATCCGGGATTTTATCAGGAGACCCGCATGCCACGTACATTCCCTTGCCCACGTTGTGGTGAACCTTCTGTCTGGGAAGGCAATGAATTTCGCCCTTTCTGTTCCGAGCGTTGCAAGCTGATTGATTTGGGCGCCTGGGCCAGTGATGAATATCGCCTGCCGACTCAGGATGCACCCTCGGTAGATAACCCGGAAGACTAAAATGAGTTACGCGGTTTTACAAAAAGCCGCTTTTACTGGAAAGGTGTAATAAAAATCCTACACATTTAAAACTTCTTTGCACAAACAGCGCACACATTTAAAAATTTTACTGCAAAACGTTACCCTATTCGCATTCGGTTCTTTTTTAAATGGCCTCGAGATTCTAATTATCGAGCCCTGTATGCCCACGCTCCTGAAAATTCTTTTTTTCGCCTTTCTGCTTGCCGCAATCTTAATGCTGGCGGTCGGTTTATATAGTCAGGATACGCTGCTGATTGGGGTGGCGGTATTATTTGCCTTAATGGCCTGGCTGGTTGGCATGGAAGCGAAAAAACAGCTGAATGACCCGTTTCGCAAATAAATGGCAATCAAAACGGCGCAATAAAAAAGTCAGCACTGTGCTGACTTTGGTTAGGGTGAAATTTGCAGATTAACCGGCCTGCCCCGCCACAAAAGGATTGTGCTGTTTTTCAAAACCAATGGTACTGATCGGACCATGCCCTGAAATAAACTGGGTTTCATCGGGCAGGCTAAAACATTCACGCTGGATTGAATCCAGTAATTGCTGATGATTCCCTCGCGGGAAATCTGTCCGGCCAATCGAGCCTTTAAACAGCACATCACCGGTCCAGAGCAAACCGTAATTGGCATTATAGAACATCACATGACCTGGGGTATGTCCCGGCGCAAAACGCACTTCAAACTGTTCATTGCCCAGCTGCAGCTGCTCACCACCTTCCAGCCACTGATCCACCTCGACCTTTTCAGGAATCGGGAAACCATAACGCGCCGATACTTCCTGAATCATATCCAGCCAGAATGCATCTTCCTTATGCGGGCCAATGACCGGCACATCCCAGCGTTTTTTTAAGGCGCCGACAGCACCGGCATGATCCAGATGGCCATGAGTTAACCATAAGGCTTTCACAGTTAAGCCCAGTGCTTCGACTTCTGCCTGCAGCTTGTCCGGTTCACCGCCCGCATCAATCAAAATGGCGTCTTTGCTTTCTGCATCCCAGACGATGGAACAGTTTTGGGCAAATGCCGTGACCGGCACAATTTTGACTTGTAACATGGGTTAAGCGTCCTGTTGAAAATGGGCAAAAGTCTGTTTCAGCGCATCCAGATTAACCTGAAGCAAGGCATTCAGCAATTGTAAATGATCATCCCGCTGGTTGAGTGCCGGAATATAGGCATAGTGTTCCCCGCCCGCCTGCTGAAAGATCTCGGCATTTTGTATCGCCAGTTCTTCCAGGGTTTCCAGACAGTCGGCAGAAAATGCCGGACTCATGATCTGGACCGATTTGACTCCCTGCTTGCCCCATTCTTCGAGCAGCACATCGGTATAGGGCTTGACCCATTCCTGCTTGCCAAAACGTGACTGGAAGCTGATCGCCCATTGATCCTCATTTAAACCCAGCGCCTGCGCCACCAGTTGAGCGGTTGTGCGACTGCGCTCGGCATACGGGTCGCCTTTATCGGCATAGGGCTGTGGAATACCGTGAAACGACATCAGCAGTTTTTCCGCCGGACCATGCTCGGCCTGAAATTCACGCACACTCTGCGCCAAAGCCTGAATATACAAAGGATGCTGATAATAATCACGGATAATGCTCAGCCCCGGCAAATTGCGCTGCTGCGGAATCCATTTGGCTATAGCATCATATAGCGGCGCGGTGGAAGTTGCGGAATATTGAGGGAATAGCGGCAGGACAAGGAGATGATCTTGCGGCTGCTGGGCCAGCTTTGCCAGCAAAGCGTCGATGCCCGGGTTGCCATAGGTCATGGCTGGCACAATATTCAGCTCAAATTCCGGGTAGAGCGGAGTTAAGGTCTGTCTGATGGCATCAACCTGCGCCTGCAAAATTTCGCGCATAGGCGAATCCTGATTCCAGACCATAGCATAGGCATGCGCCACGCGTTTGGGACGAAACGGTAAAATAAACAGCCTTAAAATGATTTGCCACAGCAGTTTGGGAATTTCAATCACCCGCTGATCAGACAGGAACTGTTTCAGAAAACGTCGTACCGCGGGCACAGTCGGTGCATCCGGTGTGCCCAAATTGGCCAGAATAATGGTGATTTTCGGTTTCGCAACAACAGACATTAGGCTCTCAGGAATCATCAGGGAACGCGTTTACTTTAACAGCTTTCCCGTCTGTTACTAAATGAATTAATACGTCGATTTATATTGAAAAACACGATCATTATCAAGCAGGTTACTGTCCAGCAATTTCTGCCCTTTGGCTGTAGTCTGCCACAGCATACGCTGGCGTTCATCCCGGCCGGCCTGCACAATCCAGTCATTCTGGCGCATCTGCATTTTAATGGTATGCAAGGCACGAATATTGATTTGCGCCCGTGCCACCGCATGCGCCCGTGGCATTTCACGCCGCGCATCAGTCAGGCCGGTATCATTTAAATATTCATTCATGCGTTTGGAAAAATATTCTTCCGGGGTCGGATGAATAAAGGTCGAGCCTAAAATACTGAACAGCTGCGCCCAGGTCAGCTGTTTTTGTACTTTCAGTTCTTTAAAATTACCATCCTGATAAGCATGCATCCGGTATTCAAACTGGAAAGCTTCATGCATGGATACTTTGGGCAGGCTTAAAAACGGATCGGCTTCGGTCTTGCCAAGTTCATTTTTTAACTGGGCCACTTTGGCCTGTAGCTGCTCGATTTCATCATGCAGGGCCTGGGTATTTTGCGGACGCACCCAGCCCACCACCGGATAACGCTCCAGCATTTGCGGCATATTGAAACGTACCGCCAGCTCCAGATCACGCAAGCTGCGATAGCAAAACACCTGATCAACTTCCTGCTGCAACAGGCGACGGAATTCTTTAAATTTTTCCCGCAGTTCAGGTTTGGCATCCTGCAAGCTGGCATCACGTGAATCCGGGTCTTCATGCATAAACACAATCATCGGTTTCTGCTTGGTGACCGCGTAAATATATTCCAGATGCATATAGCCCACACCCGATACCGACTGCTCGCCATACTGGCTGCCCAATAACAGCACCACATAGTCACAGTCATCAATCTGACGACGAGCAAATGCCGTACTCAATGGCGTACGCTGCTCCAAGCCCCAGGAAAAGAAGCCCATTCCCACCAAGGTCTGTGTCAATACCATGCGTTCCGGCTGCATCTCTGAACCGGACGTAGAGATAAATACCTGATAGCGTTTATCGAGCATTGGCTCTCCTTCCTTCCCTCAATAGCTGAAGCGCCCAATGAGCATCAGTATTGTTCCCCAATCAAAAAAATAAGTCATGCTGAAGCAATCATGTTGCTTTCTTTATGGAGCCTGGCTTAGCGAGGCAGATTGGAAATTTTCCAGCGGATCTGCTCAGGCATCAGACGCCCGACAATCGGTTGTAAATGTTCAGCATTTTGACCGCTGACATAACAATGAATCTGCACCTGATCGGCTCGGCTCTGTTCAAATAATAACTCATTTTTCGTTAAAATGCGGGAAGTTTGACGCGCAACGGCAGTTCCTGAGTCAATTAATGTCAATTTCTGACCAAAAATAGACTGAATCGCAGTTTTTAAGAAGGGATAATGGGTACACCCCAGCACCAGATGATCTGCGCCAGCATCCACCACTGGCTGTAGCAGTTCACTTAAAGTAGTTAAACAGGCAGCACTCATTTGTGCTCCGCTTTCCACAAAAGGCACCAGCTCAAGCGAGGTTAAAGGAATCACCTTGACCTCGGCCGGCAAGGCAAAACGCTGAATCACGTCTTTAATTAGCTGGCCACGAAAGGTCGCCGGTGTCGCCAGCACGGCCACGGTTTTGGTTTTGCTCTGCAGTACCGCCGGTTTTAAGGCCGGCACCAGACCGACAATCGGGAAATCTTCCCCATAATGCGCACGCAGATAATCCAGACTAAAAGCCGAAGCAGTATTGCAGGCCACCACTGCAATTTTACAGCCCTGCCGATACAGCCACTCGATAGCCTGAGCGGTCAGTTCGCGAATTTCCTGATCATCACGCGGACCATAAGGCACATGCGCCGTGTCGGCATAATAAACAATCTGTTCATTGGGCAAATGCTGGGCAATTTCCAGCGCCACCGACAAGCCGCCAATGCCTGAATCAAAAATCCCGATTGGCGCATCCGCCTGCGCTCTGGTCATAGGGTGCAACAAAGGAGCAAGGGGATGAATGGCGGTCATGGCAGCGGAATGAGCAGTTTGAAATAGGATGGCTCAAGCTTAAACCTCAGGTGCCTAATTGCAATAGCAAATCACCACTTTTCAGGCTTAAAATTGCATCGCCTTCGGCATTTTCCTGCAAGCTGCCCAGCTCGATCAGATGAAAAAAAGCCGCACGCTGGATCAGGGCATTCAGACCAAAACGCACATGTACATAGGGACGCAACTCCCCTTCATATTCACGCATAAAGATCGGATGCTGCTCATCGACAATCACCAGGTCCTGGGTGGTAGTGGTCAGTTGCAGATAGGTCTTGCCTTCAATATCAACTTGATCTACCTGATTGACAAATAAAGGCTCATCTTCCACCTCAATTTCAATCTGCTCGACCGGGGTTTTTAAATAGAACGTGTGACCTTCTTTCCAGAGTACGGTAGAAAACAGCTCAATTAATGACTGGCGCTTCACCAATTGACCTTCGTGCCACCATTCTCCATTGGCTTTTACCGTTAAATCCATTTTGCCACAATGCTTTGGATGCCAGTGCTCCAAAGGGGGAATTGACCTTTTGTGACCGGGCTGTGCATCTTTTAAGTATTGTGCAATGCCCATTAAATTTTTATCATCAGAAAATGCTACTTTTTTCGTCGGATTTGGTTCATTGTGCTCATTGTTCATCATTGAATACCCTGCTGACGGAAAAATAATATGATTCAGCCAATTGGCTAGACCAAGGTTTAAAACTATACTAGCCCACAATATAAAAGACACGATAGCAAATTTGTGTCTAGGAACTAAGAACACTCATGGCAGCACCGGATTCTGAGATGACGGTTGCCACCTTCTAGTATTATGAGGAGTCCTACATGGAACACATCGAACGTGAATCGATGGAGTTTGACGTAGTTATCGTAGGTGCTGGCCCTGCGGGTCTGTCTGCGGCGATTAAAATCCGTCAACTTGCAATTGAAAATAACCTGAATGATCTGTCCGTTTGTGTCGTAGAAAAAGGCTCCGAAGTCGGTGCGCACATCTTGTCAGGTGCGGTGCTGGAACCACGTGCCATCAATGAGCTGTTCCCGAACTGGAAAGAAGAAGGTGCACCTTTAAATGTACCGGTGACAGAAGACAAAACTTTCTTCCTGCTGTCTGAAACCACTTCGAAAGAAGCACCACACTGGATGGTGCCAAAAACCATGCACAACAATGGCAACTATGTCATTTCGCTTGGTAACGTGGTGCGCTGGTTAGGCCAGAAAGCCGAAGAGCTGGAAGTGTCGATTTTCCCGGGCTTTGCGGCGTCTGAGATTCTGTACCATGAAGATGGCACCGTAAAAGGCATTCAAACCGGTGATATGGGCATTGGTAAAGATGGTGAACCGACCCACAACTTTGCCCCAGGTTATGAACTGCATGCCAAATACACCCTGTTTGCTGAAGGCTGTCGTGGTCACTTAGGCAAACGCCTGATCCAAAAATTTAATCTGGACAAAGATGCCGACCCTCAACACTACGGTATCGGCATTAAAGAGCTGTGGGAAATTGATCCGGCCAAACATAAACCAGGTCTGGTGATGCACGGTGCCGGCTGGCCATTGTCTGAAACCGGTTCTTCCGGCGGCTGGTGGCTCTACCACGCGGAAAACAACCAGGTCACACTGGGGATGATCGTCGATCTGTCTTACGAAAACCCACATATGTATCCATTTATGGAAATGCAGCGCTGGAAGACTCATCCATTAATCAAACAGTATCTGGAAGGCGGTAAGCGTATTTCTTATGGTGCGCGTGCCGTAACCAAAGGTGGCTTTAACTCGCTGCCTAAATTCACTTTCCCGGGTGGTTCGTTAATTGGTGATGATGCAGGCTTCCTGAACTTTGCCAAAATCAAAGGTTCTCATACCGCAATGAAATCCGGCATGCTTTGTGGTGAGGCAGTCTTTGAAGCAATTGCTGCCGGTGTCGAAAAAGGTGGTGATCTGGCCATTGCCCGCGTGACTGAGGGTGAAGATTTCTTTACAAAAGAATTAACGTCTTATACCGAGAAGTTCAACAACAGCTGGCTGAAAGAAGAGCTCTACAACGCGCGTAACTTTGGCCCGGCAATGCATAAGTTTGGTCAATGGTTTGGTGGTGCGTTTAACTTCATCGACCAGAACATCTTTAAAGTGCCGTTTACTCTGCATGATTTAGTGCCTGACTTCAGTGCGCTGAAAACCGTAGATGCGGTGAGCTTTAAACCGAACTATCCAAAACCGGATGGCAAGCTGACCTTTGACCGTTTATCTTCAGTATTCGTTTCCAACACCGTACATGAAGAAAACCAGCCTGCACACTTGAAGCTAACCAATGCGTCGATTCCAGTCGATGTGAACTTGCCTAAATGGGATGAGCCGGCACAGCGCTACTGCCCTGCGGGTGTGTATGAAATTATGGAAAATGATGATGGTTCCAAGCGCTTCCAGATTAACGCAGCCAACTGTGTACACTGCAAGACCTGCGACATTAAAGATCCATCACAGAACATCACCTGGGTAACACCGGAAGGTGGTGGTGGTCCAAACTATCCAAATATGTAATCTCGATTGAGATCAAAATAAACCCGCGTAAGCGGGTTTATTTTTTCTTTCTTAGATAAATCCAACTCAATAATTATAGCTATTTTTGTTATTTAAGTAAAAATATATACTAAAGTTATAGTAAGCCGTTCATGACTGAGTTTATTCTTCCCCATCAAACTGCCAATACACATCTCCCCAATCACTTTCAAAATCAGGGAAAATATCTCCGTGTTTAAAATATTGGCGTGAGTTTTCTTTGGCAAATGTATACCAGTAACCTGCGTGTGGGCAGGGTTCTCCAGCGAGTACAATATCAATTCTTTCTGGTTCTTGAGCTTCGACTTCCACTCGTTTTAATTCAGGCCATGTACTGTCTTTATCAAATCGAGCAATCCATTGTTTCGCACTTACTACATCAAAACGTGGGTTTGGATCATCTGACCATGCATCTAAGGTCGTAAGTTTTAAGTTATCACAACGTATCGGTTTAATTAGCTCATTTGCCAACACCAATAGATCAGGGACACCTTCTTCAACTGGATAAAGTGAGAGCTCGCCCAAACGGATCCATAGACTATATAGATTAGGATTTTCTGAATCCTCTATTTTAGTTATTTCAATACGTGGATCATTCAGCTTTTCACGAATTTGTTCTTCACTCAGACCGAGTTTCTCTAGCCAATAGGGAGAAAGTAAAAAGCACCATGTTGGCGTACGAATACCACCACCTAACCCATCACGATCTTCCACAATAAACATATTTTCATGTGAAAACTCCATCCCAGGATGATCTATATCGAGCCCGTAAAAATAATCCGTAAAAGTCCGTTCTGCTGTTTCAAACTCTGGAGATACAAATGCAAATTGCCCTGTATTTCCTATTTCATAGCCACTATAGGCTTGAATTGGGTTAAGCTTTTCTAGACACTGCTTAACAAAATGATGCCACCTAACTGGATTAGATCTATACCATTTATCACCAAAGGTTAATTTAATACTAGAATAACGTTCATTTGAGTCTCTAATTTTAGCGCCTAAGGCCCAACGTGCACTTTGATTAGGAGATTCTGCAGATGTTGCACCAATATAGTAAATAAAATGTTTTTTATAAACCGTTGTCATTTCCGTTAACATTTCGTTACGACTTCTAATCCACTTATTAGCCTTTTTCCATACTTCAGTATCACTCCTAAACCTTAATTGAAAAGGCTTATCTATAATAGAATTTTCAAATTCGATATAAATAGCCACAACTTTATTTAATATTTCTACACAATCTTTATTACAAATATAAAAAGTAACATAAGGACAAACACCAAATTCTTGGTTTTCCTCCCCATAAAGAATTGAAGTATCTTGAGGAATATCCCGAACTAACTCCTCTATTTCTTGTTTACTTAAATAGAGTTGTGATGTACTCATTATATTAATTTCCTCTTCTACCTCTTGTATTCCCTTGAGTTTAAGCTTTACTTTGATCCTTTGACGTAGCATCTCCATGTTAACGAAAAATGGCTTTGTTGCACAAAGATTTCATAACTATATGATTTTAAAAGGTTTGATTGTTTTTGATCAAAAATTAAATTTATTTAAATCAGATGCTTACATATTTATGCAACAAAGCCTCTTCACCATCAAAATACCAATATACTTCACCCCAATCTTGTTCAGAAAGCGTTGGTAAAATCTCACCTTTACTAAAGTGCTGACGCTCATTTGGTTGGGCTGGAGTCGTCCAATAACCTGTTTTTGGACATTTATCCCCACCTTTGATTTTAATTTTTTCTACTGAATCTTGTGTTTGTACTTTTTCTGATTGTGCTTTAGAAAAATCAACTAAATCTTTCGGATAAAATTGATGCTCTCGATAATTTGTATCATCAATATCTAACAACCATGTAACAGCTGCCGCTTCCCATGACCAATAACCAAAATAACTGATGCCTGATCTAATATCAGGTTGTGGATGTTGATCATGATAAGGTTCACGACGACTGGCTTCATACCAATCTTCTAAGTACTGCAACATCATCGCTGGACGTTTTTCAGGTGCAGCATCAAAAACTTTAATGAGCTTACGATAAGGCAAATGACGACGTGCATCATTCGGTGGTATGCCTCGATCTGTTACAAATGGAGCAACCAATCGCTCGATTAAGCCATCTTTTTCTTGTCCTTCAGGTGTTGCTTCTGTGTAGTCGATAATCGTCATAATTCGCTTCATTTGATCTGCATAGCCAGCAAGTAAGCCGAAGCAAATTAAACGTAAAGCAATATACCAATAATCTTCAGTTCCCAAGGAAATATGCCAGACATAACGTCCACCTGCATCAGGGCTTAAATTATAAAGATGACTCGTTTCAGCATATTCTTCTGCCCAATGAAGAAGATACGGGTAAAGTTCTTTTATAAAATTTAAATCTCCACCTGCTGAATACTGTAAGGACATCAAATCTAAAGTATCAATAATCCGTCTTCTTCCAGAAGCAATATATCCACCAAACTTAGAATCATTTTTATAATGACTAAATCCATCAACAACGGCATATAATCCGTTTAATAATTCATCAAAATTCTCATGGTAATCTTGTATTAATAAATATTCATCTCGAAAGCTAATTTCATTATCTATTTCTAAGCTTTCCCATTTTTGCCAATCTATTTCTTGATCACCTACTTGTGTTGACATTCTTTTATCTCTCCAACATCTCGTTTGGTAAAACAAATTCTAATTTTATACCGTGTGCGGTTACTGTCAGTGTACACTTTGGCTAATTTAGGCCTTTACATTTCTCATAATGGTTGAAGTTATTTTTTTCTTTGGACTTATGATATTAAGAATGGGCAATAATATTATCCATATAAAAATAATGCCCCGAAGGGCATTTTTAATTCTATTCTTCACCATCAAAATACCAATATAGGCGAATTCAAACATGAGGTGCGACAGTTTCAAAAGCCATATGATAATCAACAAGCTGAGCAAATTTCTCTAATGGTGTAAGCCAATCTAACGCCTTTCTAGGACGAGTATTCAGTGACATGGCAAC
>NZ_VOXR01000044.1:0-19110 GCF_013420645.1 Acinetobacter sp. C15 | reverse complement strand
CTCACCATAGACCCATGATGCAAATTCCTTAATAAACCCATCTTTATTTTCAGGGGATACAAAATAAGCAAGGTCTTGCTCTACTTTCTTTAAGCTTTCAGTCAAGTATTTCATTGCAAGTTTTTTTAAAATTTAATACCTAAATTGTATATATTTGACTATATTTGTCAATATAATTATTTGCTATAAATCACTCTTCAATGGCAAATTCGCTGGCACTATAACTTTGCGCCAGCTCATGCCCTTGAAACAGTTTTAATCGGGTATAGGCCACAATTTCCCCACTGGCCTTGTCCCTTAATACGGCATGTTCGCAGCCAAAATCGTAAACATCCTGATCCAGTCCATGCTCGAACTGTAAACCAAACTGGTTGGCAAACTGCTCGGCGCGGAATTGCTGTACTTCTTTTAACTGTTTTAAATTTTCAACCCATTCAAAGCTGTATTCTGTTTTTGTTGTGGTTTTAAAATCATATTTGGTATGATTTTTTTTGCTTAAAGGAAAACTCAAATTTTGTCGATATTGATTGAGTTTGGCTAACATCGATCAGCACTCCTAATGTTCTGCCTATACACTAGGCGATGCAGATGACAATTCAATGACCAAAAATCAGCCATAAAAAAAGGCCTCCTTAGAGACCTTGAGTTGTTTTAACTCTTAGTGTTTGGCGGCACGGTTGGTAATTAAAGTGCCCACTCCATGGTCAGTAAAGACTTCCAGCAAAGAGGCATGTGGCACACGGCCATCGACAATATGCGCACTGACCACGCCATTTTTGACAGCATCCAGCGCACAGCCTACTTTCGGAATCATACCGCCATAAATTACGCCAGTTTCAATTAACTGATCGACTTCCTGAGTGGTTAAACCGGTCAGCAGGTTCTTGTTGGCATCCAGTACACCCGTAATGTTGGTCAACAGAATCAGTTTTTCTGCGCCCAAAGCTTCAGCGACCTTACCAGCCACCAGATCGGCATTAATATTATAGGTATTCCCCTCTTCATCGACGCCCAACGGTGCAATCACCGGAATAAAATCGCTTTGGGTAAACATTTCCAGTACGTCGGTTTTCACGCCGACCACTTCACCGACCAAGCCTAAATCAATTTTCTGTACTGAGCCATCTTCTGCAGTTTTTTCCATCAGCAGTTTTTTGGCCCGAATCAGGTTGCCATCTTTACCGGTCAAACCAATGGCACGACCGCCATGCTGGTTAATTAAATTGACGATAGATTTATTCACGCTACCGCCGAGCACCATTTCCACCACTTCCATGGTCGCCGGATCAGTCACGCGCATGCCATCAATACGGTCAGATTCACGGCCCAGCTGTTTCAGGAAGGAATCGACCTGTGGACCACCGCCATGCACCACAATCGGGTTTAAACCGACCGTTTTAAGCAGCACAATGTCACGTGCAAATGAACTTTCCAGCTCAGGATCGGTCATGGCATTGCCACCATATTTCACGACCAGCGTTTTACCCATAAAACGTTGAATATACGGCAAAGCTTCTGTCAGAATCTGTGCTTTGTCGATGCCAGTCTGTTGCTGTGGCATGCGCCTCTCCTTATTGAGCATCTAAAATGTCTTGAGCAATCTGCGGATAACGGTTGCTCAGCATGGAAACAAAGGTATGACGAATATCCGCTAATCGTGCCGGATTATCGGCATCAAAACGTACTGTAAAATATTCGCCCGTATTCGATGCTCGAATAATGCCAAAACCATCTTCAAAATCAAGTCGAACGCCATCAATTTTACTTAATTGTGCGGCCAATGGCTGACTTAAGGTTTCAAGCTCATGTAAAACATGCGCTGAAGCAATGTTGTGGGTGCTGATATAAGTATCTTCAGTACAGCAGCGTTCAGGATATTTGGCCAGCAGTTCAGACAGGCTTCGCTCCGGGCGCTGGCTTAAATATTCCATCACCCGCAGCGCGGCATACAGGCCATCATCATAGCCAAAGCCGCGCCCGTCATTAAAGACATAATGCCCGGCATATTCACCACCAAACACTGCGTGTCCCTTTGATTGCGCCAGATACTGACGCAGGAAGGTGCTGCCGGTACGAATCATTACCGGATGGCCACCCAGCGCGCGTACCGTATTACGCACCATGGTCGAACACTTCACATCAAACACCACTTCATGCTGTGGATGCTGCTGTAAACACATTTCGGCAAACAGCGCCAGCAAACGGTCTGCACCAATCACCTTGGCCTGTTCATCGACCAGAACCAGACGGTCGCCATCGCCATCCAGTGCAATGCCTAAATCTGCCTGATGCTGCTGTACCGCCTGTTTCAGCTTGCTTAAATGTTTTTCCTGAGAGGGATCTGGGGCATGATCGGGGAAATGCCCATTGGCCTCACAGCGGATTGTGATCAGCTCGCAGCCCAGTTTTTGCAAGACCAGCGCAGCGCAGCGACCCGCTGAACCATGCAGACCATCGAGCACCACCTTAAAACGGCGCTGTAATTGAATATCATCGAGTAGCGCCTGCTGATACTGCAGGCAAAATTCCGGATAAATCTGATGCGGCTGTTCAGCCACAGGCTGCTGTCGATGTGCCAGAAAATAGTTGCTGGCATGGGCCGCCACCTGCTGGATCTTGTCTGGCGTCGGGGGTTCTCCACCCAGAATCCATTTAATACCATTGTCAGATTTGGCATTATGACTGGCCGTGACCATAATGCCATTGCCATCAAACTGGCGGGCAATGTAATATAGCATCGGACTGGAACAACAGCCCATTAAGGTCGGGCTTAAGCCCTGCTGCTGGAGCACCTGCATGATCAGATCGGCATAGGCCGGACTGCTGAGTCGGGCATCATAACCAATCACCACACGTGTGCTGCCCGTGTTTTTAATTTGTACGGCCAAACCCAACGCCACCGCTTGCACCAGTTCAGGCGTCAGCAAAGTCACCTTGCCACGAATGTCGTAAGCACGGAAAACCTGAAAAGGGAAACTGGACTGTTGAATATCCATGGCAGAACTACTTTATATATGAATAGGGAGAATGATTGTTTTAGGCTTTTTAATATAAGAACTGATTCTATGCGGCCGAAAACAGAATTCACGCTACAAAATGTAATTTTAAGTGTTTGTTGCGTTACTTTCTAGCGTGTTGTGATAAAGCCTAATGTTTAGGCTTTATCATTCAAGCAGATTTTAAGCTTTACCGGTATGGCCAAAACCGCCAGCACCACGTTCGGTGGCTTCAAATTCATCGACCAGATCAAACTGGGCTTGTACCACCGGCACCAGCACATATTGCGCCAGACGCTCACCTGGTTCCAGGCTAAATGCAGTTTGACCACGGTTCCAGACCGACACCATCAGCTCACCCTGATAGTCAGAATCAATCAGGCCAACCAGGTTGCCGAGCACAATACCATGTTTATGGCCCAGACCCGAACGTGGCAGGATTAAACCGGCAAAATGCGGATCTTCAATATAAATCGCCAGACCAGTTTTGACCAATACGGTTTGACCCGGCTCAATGACGGTGGTCTCATTTACGCAGGCACGCAAATCCAGACCGGCCGAACCAGAGGTAGCATAGGTTGGCATTGGCCATTCTTGGCCCAAACGTGCATCAAGCACTTTTACCTGAACTTTCATCAGTTATTCCCGTTTATATCAATGATATGGTTTAGCGTTTAATTAACGCACGTAAATTTTCCAGATAATGCTGGGCCTGCAGTTTCGGATCGATATCGCCAGCCAGCTTTTTCTTGCGACCCAGCCATTCCAGCTCATCTTGTGGCATTTCATCTAGGAAGCGGCTTGGGGTCATCTGTTTCATCTGCCCGCCAGCCTTACGCTGCTCGGCCAGGGTAATGGTGAGGCCTTGACGCGCACGGGTAATGCCCACGTACATCAAACGGCGTTCTTCTTCGACCGTCTCAGCCACAATCGAGTTTTTATGCGGCAGAATTTCCTCTTCCAGTCCAATTAAATAGACATACGGAAATTCCAGACCTTTGGAGGCATGCAAGGTTAATAAGTTGACCTTGTCAGTGTCTTCTTCCTCCTGTTGCTGCTCCAGCATATCCAGCAGCACCATTTTACGGATCACGCTTTCAATATTTTTTTCGTCCACATCTTCAGCGCGGTTAATCAGGCTTTGAATACTGCTGTACAGCACTTCAATATTGTCCAGCTTGGTTTTTTCCTGCGCAGGCGTGGCGGCGCTTTCTTTGACGTAGTCGATATAACCAGCTTCGTTCATCATCTGGCGGATGATTGGCACCGGTTCATCATCTTCCAGCAATTCACGGGTAAAGTTCTGGATAAAGTCGGCAAACTCGGCCAGCTGAGTCGTGGCTTTTTTCGGAATGGCCATGGTCAAACGCTGATCACCTGCTGCCGCCAGCAAGGACAGATGGTTTTCCTGTGCAAATAAGCCCAGTTTTTCCAAGGTCACCGGGCCGATGGCACGTTTTGGCGTGTTGATAATGCGCAGGAAAGCACTGTCATCTTCCGGGTTAATAATCAGCCGTAAATAGCTCATCACATCTTTAATTTCTGCCCGGGCGAAGAAAGACTGACCTCCTGACAGCTTGTACGGAATCTGCATCTGGCGCAGCTGGGTTTCCAGAATACGCGCCTGGAAGTTACCGCGATACAAAATCGCATAATCTTTCCAGTTTTTACCGTTCATCAGTTTATGCGTGATCAGGTCTTTGACCACGCGCTCTGCTTCATCATCATCATTGCGGCAGGTAATCACCCGGATGACTTCACCATGGCCTTTGTCCGACCAGAGTTTTTTGTCAAAAATATGCGGGTTATTGCCAATTACAGTATTGGCCGCTTTTAGAATCCGGCTGGTGGAGCGGTAGTTCTGCTCCAGTTTAATCACTTTTAAATTTGGGAAATCTTCTTTTAAGAGCGCCATATTTTCCGGTTTGGCGCCGCGCCAGGCGTAAATGGACTGGTCATCATCCCCTACGGCGGTGAACTGTCCCATTACCCCGACCAGAAGTTTGACCAGAATATACTGCGCGGTGTTGGTGTCCTGATACTCATCGACTAGCAAATAACGCACCCGGTTTTGCCATTTATCGCGGACTTCAGCATTTTCCTGCAATAACCGGGTTGGCATCACAATCAGGTCATCAAAATCGACTGCGTTATAGGCACGTAAATTACGCTCATACAGCTGATATAAATGCGCCATCTGGATATCTTCTGGCGTTTCACAGGTTGTATGTGCCTGCTCCGGTGGAATCAGGTCATTTTTCCAGTCCGAAATCATTTTCATGGCCCGCGCAATCAGCTCTTTGCTTTCTGCACCCGATAAATTGTCGCGATGCATCAGATCCATCAGAATGCGTTTGCAGTCGTCGGCATCCAGAATTGAAAAGTTGGCTTTAAGCGGGGTATGTTTCAGCTCTAAACGCAGTAAATTTAAACCGAACGTATGGAAGGTCGAGACCGAAAGACCTTTGGCTTCTTCACGCGACAGCAGTTTACCAACCCGCTCTTTCATTTCACGCGCGGCCTTGTTGGTAAAGGTCATGGCGGTAATCCGGTGTGCCGGAATACGGCATTGCTGCACCAGATAGGCAATTTTCCGGGTAATCACCGAGGTTTTACCTGAACCTGCACCTGCAAGCACTAACAAGGGTCCTTGAGTATATTTCATGGCTTCAAGTTGCTTGTCATTGAGTTGACTTGCCAGTGACATAGTGTTTCCTCTATTTCGGTTCGAGCTCGATTATAGTCATCTCCACCACAGTTGCCTAATCTAAAATGCTGCTTTTCTGGTCATAAAAAAAACCACCCGAAGGTGGTTTTTCTGCAAAATCAGTGATTACTGAACGGCATATACTGCGATTTCAACACGACGGTTTTGTTCTTTACCAGCCGCAGTTGAGTTGTCTGCGATCGGGTTCGCTGAACCAAGACCTTGTGCATTAATACGAGTACGTGCTACGCCTTGACCAGCAAGGTAGTTCGCAACAGATTGTGCACGTGCTTGAGACAATGGAATGTTGATTGAGTCATTACCAGTGCTATCTGTATAACCAGTTACCAAAATACCGCTTTGGCTGTCTTCAGTCAGAACTTGAGCAACTTTGTTCAATGTTGCATAGAAGTTTGGTTTGATGTTTGACTTGTTAGTGTCAAATGTAATCGCACCAGGCATTACCAGGTTGATTGAACCATCTGGATTACGGTTAACGTCTACGCCTGTACCCGCAGTAGCCTGACGTAATTTTTTCTCTTTATTGTCAAGATAAACACCAGCAGCACCACCTACAATTGCACCAATTGCTGCTGCACGGTTGTTTTGTGCGCTGGTATTGGCATTCCCTTTAGAAATACCATAACCTGCTGCCGCACCAATAATGGTTCCTAATGCGGTTTTGTCATATTCTACGCCGCCCAGGTTATTACCAGTGGTTTGACAACCTGTTAATACCATTGCCCCGACTACTGCTGAAATTGCTAGTGCACGCATCGCATGCCTCCTTACTTGTGTTTTTCGTATATGGGAAAGTTTGGATGAAATAAAGTGCTTAGACCATTGATTTTTTGTTAATAAATAAACTTTTATTTACAATTTGCAATAATCTCATGTTGTTCTACGCATAAGTTCACCATAATTCCTACACAGTTTCACTTCAACACTTTTTTATTTTAAAAACAACAATTATATTGGGCAGAACTTCGTATAAGTTGTTTTTATATTCAGGACTGTTTATGTCATCTAAAACCAATAAGCAACCGCTCTTAAAAAAAATCACAAAAGGGCTTACGGTCAGCTCAGTGATCACCGGCAGCACTTTTTTACATGGACCGCCGGTACTGGCTTTGGGCCTGACCAAATTGTTCAAGAAATCGGCCAAGGTCGACCAGACCAATATCCAGATTACCAACAGCTGGCTGAGTGTCAACAACTGGCTGATTGACCATGTATTACCGAATACCCACTGGGACATCAGTATTGAAGATGGTCTGGAACTGAGCATGCAGGGCCGTTATTTAATGACCTGTAATCACCAGAGCTGGGTCGATACCACCGTCAACCAGTATTTCGGTTTAACCCGTATGCCACTGACCCGTTTCTTTACCAAATGGGAACTGATCTTCATTCCTTTTGTCGGACAGGCCTTTAAAATTCTGGGCTTCCCGATGATGAAGCGGCATACCAAAGAACAGATTGCCAAAAATCCGGCGCTAAAAGACCGCGACATGCTGGAAGCGCGTAAATCCTGCGAACAGCTGCTCAGCCAGCCGTTTACCCTGCTCAACTATCTGGAAGGCACGCGCTTTACCCAGGAAAAACATGATCAGCAACAATCACCATATCAGCATCTGCTGAAACCCAAAGCTGGCGGTCTGGCCTTGGCGCTGAATATTCTGGGCAATGAAATTGATGCGCTGGTAGATATGACCATTGTGTATCCGGACGGCGCACCGGGCTATGGCGAATTCTGGCTGGGCGAAGTGCCGCGTATTGCGGTCAATCTGCGGAAAATTGACATTCCAGACTGGGTGCTGGGTGGCGATTATGAAGAAGATGCCGCCTATCGGGAACGTTTTCAGGACTGGGTGCATCAACTCTGGACAGAGAAAGATCAGCTCATTCATGAGATGAAACAGAAATTTGCTGAGCAATAAGCGAGTACCAAAAGCATTATGAAGAAACGCGAAGAACCGGTGATCAAATCTTCCTTTCACTTTGTCAGAAAGGACTCATGGAGCTGGAAAGTGGTGCTGGTATACGACATCTTTATGATGGCGTTAATTCTCATCAACCTGTTCTGCCTGAGTGCCAATGCCATTTTGATGAGTGATTTTGGTGACTGGCTCTTCAACTTTATTCAGCTGCCAGAGGTATTGCAGTTTTATCGCACGGAACTGCGTCCCTGGGTAATTATTACCGAAGGCTGGTTTACCACCTTCCTGATTATCGAGTTACTGGTACGCTGGGGCCTGGCGATTATTTTCCGGCATCATGCCCGCTGGTGGTTCTTCCCTTTCGTGCACTGGTATGAAGTGCTGTCGATTCTGCCACAGCTGCGTTTTCTGCGTTTATTACGTGCCGTGGCGATTGGCTATAACCTGTATAGTCATGGCTACAAGGTTATTCCGGACAGCATCTTCCGACGCGCCAACTTTTATTACAACCTGGTGATGGAAGAACTGTCGAGCCGGATTGTGCTGACCATTGTCAATAACCTGCAACGTGAACTGAGCAGCAGCACTGGTCATCGCCAGTTTATTGATGATCTGGTCGAGCAGCACCGCAAACTGCTGGCCGCAGCACTGGCCGACATCTTGCAGCAATCTTTGGGTAAAGAATTGCAGAGCCAGCGTCAGAGCATTGCCGAAAATGTCGGTCAGGTGGTGAGTCAGGCCATTGAAGATACCCCGGAGCTGACCCAGTTACTGCGTCTGCTGCCAATTGTCGGTGGACGTATGGAACGGCAGATTCAAAGCATTGGCCAACGTTTGGGCGAAAATATTACCCAAGGGATGATTCAGCCTTTTGCCCATCATGACAGCTTGCCAGATAATGTGGCCTATGCGCATATTGCCGACAAAGTCAGCCAGATCGAGATTGAACATAATCCGCATATTGATGCGTTGGTGGAATCTGCGGTATTTGAAACCCTGGAAGCCATTCGCAAACAGGTGAAAGTGAAAAAGTGGCAACAGATCCTGAATGAGCAGGAAACTGACAAAGAATAACCAGCAATAAAAATATTTAAACCTTCGGCTAGAGTATTCGGCCGAATTGTTCTAGGATTTGCTCTATTTACAACATTTACTTCGACAACAATGAACAGGTCAGAAGTCTTAAGGAATCATTATGGCTGACATACGGATAAAAGGCAGAATGGTCAATGCGATTCGCATTAGCTTAGATACAGATGATCATGATGCGATCCGCCAGCAATTGAGCCCAATGTTACAAAAAGGGTTTCCACCCCAAATTCCGGCGGTGATTGAAAGTTCGGTAGATCAGGAGTTAATTGCCCTGATTCAACTGCTGATTGATCTGAATGTACAGCCACTGGCCGTGGTTGAAGGCATTCTGTCGGAACAGGCGCGTGCCATCCAGTTCCCGGTAATTCCGCAGGATCGTCAGTTACAGCAGATCAAAGCCACCCAGGAACAGGTCATTGAAACTCCGGCAGAACCTGAAGCACCTGCCGCAGAAGCCGCGGTGGTAGAAGCTGCAGCGGCACGAATTTCGCATGTGACCTCTTATCACGATGAAATTCTGCGTACCGGTCAATGTCTGGTCCAGAACCAGGGCGATATTATCTTGAAAGCTGGTATTAACAGTGGTTCGGAAGTGATTGCTTCAGGAAATATACATATTTATGGTAGCGTTCGTGGTAGAGTCATTGCCGGCGCAGGTGGGAACAGTTCAGCACGAATTTTCTGTCATTCCCTAGAAGCAGAATTGGTATCTATTGCAGGCACTTACTGTGTGGCGGACGATATTCCCCCGCACGTAACGAAAAAACCGGTACATATTTACCTAAATGACAACCAAGAGCTTGTATTTGAAGCTCTGGAATTTTAATGTATAAATAAACACCAAAAAACCCCATACACAAAAGGGGGATTTAAACCATAACAGGAGTGGATTCGGTGGCGAAAATTGTTGTCGTAACATCAGGCAAAGGTGGCGTAGGTAAAACTACAACGAGTGCATCTTTTGCAACAGGTTTAGCCCTACGTGGCCACAAAACTGTTGTTATCGATTTTGACGTGGGTTTGCGTAACCTGGACTTGATCATGGGTTGTGAACGTCGCGTTGTTTATGATTTTGTGAATGTTTTAAATAATGAAGCGCGTTTACAACAAGCATTAATTCGCGATAAAGATATTGAAAACCTTTATATTTTACCTGCTTCTCAAACTCGTGATAAAGATGCCCTGACCGATGAAGGTGTGGCACGTGTCATGGATGAGCTTGCTCAAGAGTTTGATTACATTATCTGTGACTCACCAGCAGGGATTGAGCGTGGCGCCATTTTAGCCATGTACCATGCCGATGAAGCGATTATTGTGACCAACCCTGAAATTTCTTCAGTACGTGACTCGGATCGTATTATTGGCATGCTCGACAGCAAAACCAAAAAAGTAGAACAAAACGAAGGACGTATCCGTAAGCATTTATGTATCACACGTTTCAATCCGGAACGTGCCGATAAACAGGAAATGCTCACCATTGACGATATTTCAAAAGATATTTTACGTGTACCAACTTTAGGTGTAATTCCAGAATGTAAAAGCGTTCTGCAAGCATCTAACGAAGGTAAGCCAGTCATTCTGTATAGCGAAACTGAAGCGGGTCAGGCGTATGATGACCTGGTGGCACGTTTCTTGGGTGAAGAGCGTCCATACCGTCACATTACTGCTAAACCTAAAGGCTGGTTAGCACGATTATTTGGAGCGTAATTATGGCAGGATTCTGGAGTAAATTATTTAGCAGCGAAGAAAAAGCATCAAGTGCTCAAACCGCCAAGGATCGTTTAAAAGTCATTGTTGCTTCTGAAAATGGTTTAGGCCGCCGCCTGAGCCAGGACAAAATTGACCAGATGAAAAAAGAAATCATGCAGGTCGTGAACCGCTATGTCCGCGGTGTCGATGAACAGCACATTCAAATGTCGGTACGTTCTGAAGCCAACATTGAAATGCTTGAAATGAATATCAATTTGCCTGAAGAGCGATAATCTGATTTTTGATTAGTCAAGCAAATTGAATCAAGGCAGAATATGAGGCGGAAATAGCAAACTTAAAGCATTGCTTTAAGGATTTGCCCAGCCGCAAGACGAGAAGCTGTGCTTCAAGATAAAGTGCACAAAGACACTTTGCCTCTTGCGAACTCATATTTTGCCTTTTTTTCATTTCGAAAAACTATTCCAGGAGATTGCGATGGCATTGTCTCAACCAGCAACATTCAATGAAGAATGGTCAGATGAGCGTGTATTTGCCTACCTGAATCAGCTTCCTCCGAATGGTGTGAATGCTGATTTCCATGTGCTTTACCATGCATTTAAACATATGCGCCCAGCAGACTATGAGCGTTTACTGACCCAGTTTGTTGCCGATGGCCGTGATGTAAATGCCACCAATCCTGAAGGACAGCGCATTCATGACGTGATTGCAGAATTCCCGCGCCAAAGCGCAGAATTCTTGGCAGTACTGGCAAAATTTGCTTAAGTCGCACTGTCCATAAAAGAGCCCACCTATTGGTGGGCTTTGTTTATAAAGATCGAGAACAGCTTAAACCAGAATTTCACGCTTGCCGTTCGGACCCTGTTCACTGACAATACCCTGCTCCTGCATCTGATCGACAATACGCGCCGCACGGTTATAACCGAGGCTAAACTTACGCTGTAAAGACGATACCGATACTTTACGGGTTTCCAGCACAAAGGCCACACACTGGTCATACAGCGCATCACGGTCTGAGCCGCCATCACCACCATCTTCAAAACCACGTGACGCTGGTTCTTCATCAAATGGAGTCAGAATTTCATCGACATAATCCGGTGCCCCCCGTTCACGCCAGGCATCACAAATCCGGTTGACTTCATCATCGGAAATAAAGGCACCATGCACACGTTCCGGTTCAATTTTACCTGGTCCAAGGAACAGCATGTCACCATGACCGAGCAGGTCTTCTGCCCCGCCAGCATCCAGAATAGTCCGTGAGTCAATTTTTGAGTTCACGCGCAAGGCCACGCGAGTCGGGATGTTGGCCTTGATCAGACCGGTAATGACATCCACCGATGGACGCTGGGTAGCCAGCAATAAGTGAATCCCAGCTGCACGTGATTTCTGCGCCAGACGGGTAATCATTTCTTCGGCTTTTTTACCGACCTGCATAATCATGTCGGCAAACTCATCCGCCACAATCACAATTGATGGTAACGGCGTCAAGCGCGGTGCACGTTCCTGGGTTGCTGAATCGCCCGGTTTCCAGGTCGGATCAATCAGGTCCTCGCCATTAGCCAGTGCTTCTTCAACCTTGCGATTATAGTCGCTGAGTTTACGGATTTTCAGGAATGACATCAGCTTATAACGGCGTTCCATTTCATTGACACACCAGTTCAGGGCGCTGACCGCATCTTTCATATCCGTCACCACTGGCGTTAACAAATGTGGAATATCGTTATAGTTGGCCAGTTCCAACTGTTTCGGGTCAATCAGAATTAAACGCAGTTGATCTGGCTTGTATTTAAGCAGCATCGACAGAATCATCGAGTTCACCGCTACCGATTTACCGGAACCGGTGGTCCCCGCAACCAGCATATGCGGCGCTTTGCCCAGTTCGGTAATAACCGGATTACCAGAAATGTCTTTACCCATCGCCATCGACAGGATGCCATCCTGATCTTCAAATTTCGGGGTTTGCACCAGCTCAATCAGACGCACCATTTCGCGGGTACTGTTTGGCACCTCAATACCGATATACGGTTTGCCCGGAATCACCTCGACCACACGCACCGAAGCCATCGACATGGAACGGGCCAGGTCACGGGAAATATTGGTGACTTTCGAGGCTTTTACCCCCGGCGCCAGATCCAGCTCAAAACGTGTAACTACCGGTCCCGGCTGCGCTTCCACCACTTTGGCTTTGACATTAAATTCCTGCAGCTTGATTTCCAGCAGTTCAGATAAACGCTCCAGCTGCTCTGCGGTGAAGTTGACCTTTTTATTTGGATCGACCTTATCCAGTAGCTCCAGCCCCGGTAATGGTGATAAATCACGACGTTTCTCTGCGACCTGCATGGCGCGTGACATTGGACGGCCCATGGCATCGGTTAATGGTGCATCAAAGTCAAACTCATCTTCCTCTTGCGGTTTGCCGGCAGTTTCATGCCAGGCCTCAATGAATTCTTCTTTCGATAAGGCTTCTTTCACCGCGTCATTGACCACTGGTGCAGCCGCTGTTGCGGTCGTCGTAGCCTGATGCTGGATTGGCGCCTGTACAAAAGCCGAAGACTGCGCATAACTGCTGGTAGTTCTTGGGGCAGGTGCTTCTGGCTTCAGATCATCAACCAGCAGATCATCCAGCCCTTCAAATTCTTCATCACTCAGACGGTTTTTCGGGCTTGCATACTGCGCTGTGGCAGCCGATGGCATTTCAACCGCTTGTACGTCTGGCACCGGCTGGATGTGCGGTGCAGGTTCAGGCTGCGACTGACTATTAAATGGACTATGCAGATCCTGAGCAGCTTTCCCATTCGGTACAGCAGCCAGCAATTCGTCAAAGATTTCGTCATCATCCCAGTCAATATTAGACTGCGCCGTATTCGATGCAGGCGGTGCATCATGCACGGGCTGGACCACTGCATTAAAATGATCTTTCGGTGCGTGCGGAATCTGATCCTGAGAAGCACGTAACAGCTCATGAATATCCTGACTGTGCTTCTGGTCAGCATCATCATTCAGCGCACGCCAGACTTCACCGGTTGCCACCACACGCTGACTGTCCTGGGTCAGGCGATGGGCTTTTTCGACCGTCTGCTCAAAGACCTGCTCTTCTTCATCCAGCAGATCCTGCTCTGCAGAACGCTGCTGTTCACGCTCGACCATATCATCAAACAGACGCTCGGCCACCTGTTCATGACGGGACACCGCTGGTGCCACCGGAGCTTCTTCGACTTCACGATGTTCTGGTGCCGGCGTAACCACTTCGGCTGCAGCCGGTGCAGCGGCCACCACTGTTTTTTTAACGACCGGTGCCGGTTGATCAGCTTTAGGCACATCACGGTAAAACAGGTCTTGTAAATAAGCTGGGGTGGCTTTTAGAGTCACCCAGGTCCGGTTCCATTTAATCCCAAAGGCCAGTGTAAACAGGACTCCCCAGAACACCAGCAGGAAAAAAGCTGCGCCATAAATGGTGAGCAACTGTGACAGGCTCTGCCCCAGTTCATAACCAATAATCCCGCCAGAAGCATTGTCCAGCGTATCGGCTGGCACTTGCCAGAACAGATACAACAGACTGGCAGTGGCCAGCAAAATAAAGAACTGCGCTGCATAACGGAAAGGACGGTTCAGGAAACTACGCGGCCACCACACCTGAATGGCTTCAATAAACAGGTACAGCGGAATCAGCAGACTGGCCCAGCCCAAAAAGCCGAACAACAGGTCGGCAATCCATGCGCCAGCGACCCCACTGGCATTGGACACCTGCTGGGTATCACTAGACAAATGCATCCAGCCCGGATCAAAAGGGGTATAGGTGACTGTCGCAAGGAACAGATAAATCCCGAATGAAACCAAAAATAATGTCATTATTAAGCGCTGTGCATAAGCACCCGACACCGCAGTCATATACTGTCCTGTAACCAATTTTTCATAAATGTTCTTGTGCAACCCGCCAGTTTGGCATGGCCATAAAATAGATATTATGCACCTGTTGCAGTAAAAAAGATGCAAGATTATTGAAGTCAGTTGTTAACTTTTTCTATATAGCTTAAATCGATTTCTATGATCAATAATATCCACTGAATCTCACACAACTGTTATACAGTTTCACGTATAATTCCATAAATTGCTCAATAATAAAAGGATGCTACAGATGGGTGCTCGTCATTCACGTTTGATTATTTTAGGTTCAGGACCTGCAGGTTATAGTGCTGCTGTTTATGCTGCACGTGCCAATTTAAAACCAACCCTAATTGCAGGTTTACAACTCGGTGGTCAACTTACGACGACAACAGAAGTAGATAACTGGCCGGGCGATCCGGAAGGTCTGACAGGACCAGCGCTCATGGAACGTATGCAGGCCCATGCAGAACGTTTCGGGACCGAAATTGTCTATGACCATATCAATGAAGTCGATTTAAGTGTGCGTCCATTCGTGCTCAAAGGCGATATGGAAGAGTTCACCTGTGATGCCTTAATTATTGCCACCGGTGCTACGGCTCAATACCTCGGTCTGGAGTCTGAAGCCAAATTCATGGGCCAAGGTGTTAGTGCCTGTGCCACCTGTGATGGTTTCTTCTATAAAAACCAGAACGTGATGGTTGTTGGTGGTGGTAATACCGCAGTTGAAGAAGCGCTGTATCTTTCCAATATCGCCTCTCACGTGACCCTGGTACACCGCCGTGACAGCCTGCGTTCAGAGAAAATTCTGCAAGATCATATTTTTGCCAAAGAAAAAGAAGGCAAAATCAGCATTCTCTGGAACAACCAGGTCGATGAAGTCCTGGGTGATGCACAATCTGGTGTAACTGCCGTACGTTTGAAATCTACTGTCGATGGTTCAACCCAGAATGTAGATGTATCTGGTATGTTCGTGGCGATTGGTCACAAGCCAAATACGGGCATGTTCGAAGGCCAGTTAAACCTGCGTGATGGTTATATTCAGGTTCAAAGTGGTACTGCCGGTAACGCAACCCAAACCTCTGTACCGGGCGTATTCGCAGCCGGTGACGTGGCAGACAGCGTCTATCGTCAAGCGATTACATCAGCTGGTTCAGGCTGTATGGCAGCCCTAGATGCTGAAAAATATCTGGATGCCCTAGGTGAATAATTTTGCCTAAAGCACGAGCCGCCCAATCCGGGCGGCTTTTTTATGTATGATAGAGATCTGTTTCGATTCAGAGTAGCTGTATGACCGCACTTGCACCCTCACAATTTATTTTCCCCCATCCTGATGAAGCTGATCCACAGGGTGAAGGACTGATTTGTATTGGTGCAGACCTGTCCCCCTCGACCCTGTTTGAAGCTTATACCCACGGCCTGTTTCCGTGGTTTTCCGACGGTGATCCGATTTGCTGGTGGAGTCCCGAGCCGCGCTGCATTATCCGCCCTCAGGATTATCATCCAAGCAAGTCACTGCTGCGTAACATGAAAAAAGGTGATTACCGGATTAGCATCAATCAGGCCTTTGAACGGGTGATTCGCTGTTGTTCGCTGCCACGGGCTTATGCCAATGACACCTGGATTTCCGAAGACATCATTCAGGGCTATATTGACCTGTTTGAGGCCGGTTATGGCTATAGTGTCGAAGTCTGGGAGCAGGATGCGCTGGTCGGTGGTTTGTATGGCGTCACCATTGGCCGCGGCTGCTTTGGCGAGTCAATGTTTAGCCAGCGCACAGATGTCTCTAAAATGGCGTTTTATACCTTAATGCTGATTGGCCGCGACAACGCCCTGCCCTGGATTGACTGCCAGCTGGTCAATGACCATCTATTAAGTCTGGGCGCCTGTACAATAACTCGCCAAGCATACTTAAAATCGTTACAAGATGTTGTAAAACAGCCGGCGATAGATTGGAAAAAATACCAGGAGGGTGTATTTTCAAGTAAAACAATAGCGCAAAACGACTCACTGGATGAATAAATAAAGAGGGATTGCCATGAATTCATATCAACCGAAATCCCTGCTCAACGAATTACAATATTATATTACGCCGCCGCATAACTGCAGTTATCTGGATGATAAATCTGCTCGCATGGTGTTTTTAGATCCGGCGCACCGGATTGATGTGGTGACCCTGTCTGAACTGTCACGCATGGGCTTTCGTCGTAGCGGTGACTTTGTCTATCGGCCGGAATGCCATTTATGCCGTCAATGTCTGTCTTCGCGCGTGCCGGTACACGAATTTCAAATGAACAGCACCCAGAAAAAAGCCTGGAAACGCAATCAGGACCTGCACGTCACCATCCGCTCTACCCAAGAAGCCAATGAACAGCATTATGCGCTGTATGAGCGTTATATTAATGAACGCCATGCCGATGGCGATATGTATCCGCCAAGTCAGGATCAGTTTGAAAAATTTCTGGTGCACAGCTGCACCGACAGTTTCTTTTTAGAGCTTTGGCACCAAGACCGGCTAATTGCGGTCTCGACCTGCGACCTGCTCGATGATGGCCTGTCTGCGGTGTATACCTTCTTTGATCCGGATGAAAACCGCCGCTCCTTGGGCGTATTTGCGATCTTAAAGCAGATTGAACACACCCAGAAACTCGGACTGCCTTATGTTTATTTAGGCTATTGGGTGCCGCATTCCAATAAAATGAATTATAAATCGCAGTATGTACCGCTGGAATTGCTGATTGATGGCCAATGGCGCCGGCTCAACCGCAGCTTAAGCAGCGAAGAAATCCGGCAATTGGGAAACTCTCTCATGACCACCCTGCCCAGTGGTTGGAATAATTCGATTATCAAATAAAACCCAATAATTTTAAAAATTAAGGTGATGAGAAGAGCGCGGCAAAATCATCACTACAGGCTTTAACCATAATAACCGCATGTTCACGTGTGCCATCCGGATTTGGATAATAATTTTTGCGCACATCAATCTGATGAAAGCCAGCTTTTTCATACAGACGGATGGCCGCGGTATTGCTTTCACGCACTTCCAGAAAAATTTGTACCGGCTGATTCGGCAACTGCGCAATCGAATGCTCCAACAGCTGATAACCCAACCCCTTCCCTTGCTGGTCAGGCGCAACCGCCATCAGCAACAGGTTAGCTTCATCCAGCACCGGTTGCAAAATACAGAACCCGACCAGCTGTCCTTGCTGCTCGATTACGGTACATTGATAGCTGTCTACCGCTTCAGCAAACTGTTTCAAGCTCCAGGGATGGCTTTGTACCTGTTGCTCAATGTTAAATACACTATGGATATCAGCGTGTTGCATTAAACGAATCATCTTCGTTCATCATCGGTCAAAACAAAGTTCGCATTATAAGAGCTCTGGATAAAAAATCGAGCAAAAAAAAGGGCAATTTTCATTGCCCCAAGAGTCAACACCGTTAGAAGCCCAATTTGGCTTTCCATGTGTCCAGCAGACTGACGGTATCTAAATCGTTCGGATGAAAGCCCGGGCGGAAATATGCCAGCATCTCACGGCCCATACCGGTAATAATGCCCTTAGAGGGACTATAAGCATAGGTATAAATGGCCTTGAACGCCTCCAGATTTAGCTGTTTGTCTTCTTTTAACAGACGGAACAGGAAATAGTTTTGCACCACAAATAAGGTCAGCATGGCGGCAACCAGTGAGCTGGTGCGCAGTAAATAGGCTTTGGTGCCTTGGCCGAATACACCCTCAAACACATCATAAGCTACCGCTTTATGCTCGTTTTCTTCAATCGCATGCCACAGCCACATGGTTTTCATGGTGTCATCGCTCATCAGTTCCTGAATATGCGAATTACGCAGCAACTGGGTGGCAATGGTCGCGGTAAAATGTTCCAGTGCGGTGGTTGCAGTCAAATCAACCATTTCTTGGGTAATGCCAAAGGGTTTACCGACACCGGCAAATACCTTACGCGCACCTTGAATCACTTTATCGGTATAACGATCTAAACGTTCTACATCATGGCCATATTTTTGTGCCGAGGCATTAAAGCCAACATGCTCCTGGGTATGCATGGCTTCCTGGCCAATAAAGGCTGAAATTTCTTTTTGCAGCTCCTGATTATCTTTAATTGCCGGGTGGTAACGCACTGCACGTACACTATCAATAAAGAATTTTTCACCGGCTGGAAACAGGGCGGATAAAGCGGTCATAAAATGTGTCAGGCCTGCCGAATCTCGCATCCAGTATTCTGGAACCTGATCAAACTCAAACGCCATACGACGTACCGGGAAACTGGCACCTGCGCGGTTGGTAATATTTACTTTAGCATTCATGACCTCAACTCCTTTCAAGTGAAGCGTCTCACCTGAAACTTTTATTTATTTTCTTCAGCTTTATCTTACGTGGTTCTGATATGGAGATAAGTGCAGTTAAGGTCAGGCGAATATCAGTTTAGGACAGCTTGCAGTTAAATTGTCAGACAATTTAATCTGCAAAGATAAAAAAAGCGTCCCTTTGGGACGCTTTTTTCACACTATAGAAGTGATTATGCAGTTACTTTAGAAACTACACCAGCACCTACAGTACGACCACCTTCACGGATCGCGAAGCGTAAGCCAGCGTCCATTGCGATTGGGTGGATTAATTCTACTGACATTTCAACGTTGTCACCTGGCATAACCATTTCAACGCCTTCTTTCAGCTGGATCGCACCAGTTACGTCCGTAGTACGGAAGTAGAACTGTGGACGGTAACCATTTAAGAATGGAGTGTGACGGCCACCTTCGTCTTTAGAAA
>NZ_VOXR01000043.1:0-19639 GCF_013420645.1 Acinetobacter sp. C15 | reverse complement strand
GAAATTCATGCACGTGTAGCAGTCCTCAACAGATTTACGGAATTAGGTCGACCACTTACCCAAGTTACGCCTTAAATTTGGCTCAATTAGGGGCGCTTTGCATTTCAAATCTTTGTGCAACAAAGCCATTTCGCAATCATATTTAGTGGTCAAGGACTTCAGAACTTAGCGCATGTGCATGAGCTCCGAAGCATGGCGAAAGAACTGCAAGTAGTAGATGAATTAAAACTGTATTTGCCGAAGCTATTTTGTTCAGATTTGACCGAAGTTGATCTGTATCCGAATGAGTTCGCGCAGCCTTTTATTTTTGCTTTGCAATGGTGTCGTTGGCAAAAGTTAAAACCTGAGATTGAGGACCTTATGAGCTTCTCAGGTAATTCACTCGGAGAGTTAAGTGCACTCATTTGTGCAACGCAGATAAGTTTGGAACAAGGCTTGTATTTAGCCCAGCAGCGTGCCTCGTTGATGTCTTCAGCTGCCCAGGACGCAAGTGGCTTAATGGCTGTCCAGGGAATTAATTTCAATACGCTTCAAGAGTTGTTGACAGAAACGTCAACCGCACTTTCTATTAAACTGAGTGATAGTAGTTTTGTCGTGGGGGGCTGATACGAATTTACAGCAGCTGGCTCAGCAACTCGAATTGCGAGGAACACGTTTTGTTAAACGGTTGAATGTTACCATTGCATCGCATACCGTATGGATGGATGCTGCAGTACAGCCGTATCAGCAGGTTTTACAGCAACAAGACTTTGCTCATTTATGCACGGCCATGATCAGCGGTTCGGGTGGACATAAGTTTTTTAAGACCACAGATGCAGTTAATGCGCTGATTCACCAAATGAATCATGCTATTGACTGGGATGCCTGTTTAACAGTAATACAAGAAAACCAGCCTGATGTAGTGTTAGAAATTGGGCCGGGCAGTGCCTTGAGTAAAATGCTATTAGAACGCAATCCAAATTGTCTCGTGCGTGCAGTGGATGATTTTAAAAGTTGGTCTGGGTTCCAGGTATGGTTAGACAAACAGTCCAGGATGTAATTTAGAAAATGTGAAGATTAATTATGGATAGGTCTTTGTCTTGCAAATATATTTGAAATATTTATTTGGCCAAATCCTTAATTTAAATTCAAAATTACTTGATAGGGTTTAAATCCTTCGATTACTGCATCCGAAACCAATTGAATAAAAGCTTCGGTCTTCCCATATGCCATCCACTGATCCAAAGCCTCATAGTAAGCCAAGCGATTTTCTACAGTGATAACACAAGGCGGATAGCCAGCTTTTAATAATTCAAGATTCATCAATAGACGTGATGTACGCCCATTGCCATCAATGAATGGATGAATGCCAACAAAATCAGCATGTACTTTGGCTGCACGTTCAATTGGATGCAGCTTATGCGCTTCACTATTATACCAGTCTACTAATTGAGTCATCTTGTCATTTAATAATGTGTAATCAGGTGGGGTAGACGTAGCACCTGATATCAGAACGTTTTGCTGACGATAACGTCCAGCATTATCATCATCAATATTCTTTAAGATAAGCTGATGGATATTACGAATTTGCCACTCAGAAAAAGGCTCCTCTTTCCGAATGATATCTTCAACATAGTAAATTGCATTTCTATGGTTGATCGCTTCGAAGTGTTCTCTTAATGCCTTTCCACCAACAGTAATACCTTCGAGTACTACTTTTGTTTCTAGCAGGGTGAGGGTATTACCTTCAATTGCATTGGAATGATAGGTCCAGCGGACAATAAGATCTTCTTGTAAATTTTTGACAATTGACGGAGAGAGAGGGCGATGTTGATCTAATTTTTTCTTTAAATCATCAATAGTTTCAAACATAACCTTATCCCTGAATTTGTCTTAGTCGATCATACATGAAAAAAGAAAGATCAGAAATGTAGTGATATATCATTACATTTTGTATTGATTGTAAATGGTTACATGTGTCTAGAATTTTGGTGGCTATTCAGGGTGGACTGCTCAATGGTCTTATGAATGAGTTAATAGAACAGTATTTAAAGACTCATGTGCTAGAAGGTGAATATAATCAAGAAGAATTAGAAAAATTCTTGGAAATATTAAAAAAAGTATAGTTAATTTTTTTTCTAATTCCTTATACATTATTGAGAAAAATCTATTGATTGGATAACCACTAACTTTGTTAGCTACTCAGGTTGCTAATTGAACAGGCTCTAAGTCTTCTGTGAAATTCCCCAGCTTTTCGCAGACAGCATAAATTCATAGTTTAAAGCCAAGAGCATGCTCTGCATATTGAAGCTATTACGCTCTTCAGGCAGTTGTAACAGCAGCGGTAAACGTGTCACCCCATTTTCACCATTGGCAAAGGCATAATGGCGCATTTTGGAGTCCACCGGAATTAAATTTTTTGCTTCTAAATACATACTTACCTGAGTGGTCTGTTTTTGAAGAGCAATAATTCTGAGATAGCAACGATCTCGAACATCAATAATATTCTGTTTTAATTCATTGATCTTAAATTCATGATTTTCAGGCTTTTTAAAGAGCCGTTTAATGAAACTGGCATTTTGTTTATTTTGCGTTTCGCGTTCTAATTGGCGTATGTGTTGTTGGATCTGACGAGTTTGCTCAATCGCATCATTGAGCAATTCTCTCATTTCCTGAGTGGGTGCTGAAACCTCTCGCACATGTTGCTGATAGTGAAACTCATCATGAAAGAGCACAAAAATTTGTGCTCGTCGCTGTTCCAATAATTTTAAATATGCAATTAACCGATATTTAAACAGGCGTGCATGGGGATTAAACTGCAGAATCGGCTCCTGCGATAAAATTTCAAGTTGATGTAGAAATTCATTGATTAATCTTAAAATATTTAAATAACAAAACTCTAATTCATCAGTATGTTGAACGCTGTTTTTTAATCCTTTTAGGAAAGGTTCGAGAATATTTAAGGATAAATCTTTCTCTAAAATTTCTAGATGTTCTTTGACCAAATGCTCGATGGAAAAACTTTGGATATTTAAGATTTCTTTCAAACTCGGGATGAGCCGTTGATGGTTATACTCGTGTAGCGATTCAACTAGCTCTACAATATGTGGATTCATTTGGCTCTGAATGCCAATAATTCGGGTCATGAGCTGTTTGAAATTTTCAAAATAATTTGGTTGATTAAGCTGTTGCGGATCCAGAACCAAACCACTGATATAGAACCGGTCCTCTTTACCAAAGCTTTCTTCGGTTAAAAAGCGGCGAATTGAATAAGCGGAAATTAAACTGTCATAAGAGCTGCTCAGGACAAAATAATATTGAAAGGTTTTGATAATTTCAAAATCACGCACCTGTTGTTCACTAATAAAATAATCCTGAAAAATGGTCAGTTCCTGATCGGCATATTCACTCGGTAAAATATGGGCAAACCAGCTTCCCAAAATTTCACTTTTCATGAAGACTTCAAAGATAAAGGTACGGACTTGCTCAATATTCAAGTGACGGTGATTTTCAGAAACAGAAAAATTTAATTCTCGAATGATGAGGGCTGTATCATACAGAAATGCTTTTTTGATCAGTTGTTGTGCTTGAATGTCTTTTGGATTGTCCAAATCGATTTGATTGATCTCACGAACAATAGTTTCTAAGTAATCGGCAATCTGGAAGTCAGTTTGATAGCTTTGTAGATAGCTAAAGGTTGTATTAATTCTGTGCGCAAGTTGTAGTAACTCGGAATTTTGCGTGTTGAGCTGAAGTTCTTTGAGGCTGATATGGCCTTTAAACTCAAAAGTTTGGTTCAGGTAATTCCACGATATATTTTTTGCTTTTAGATACTGGTCTTCTATTTTTTGATGTAGTGCTTGTGGTGTCTTAGATAGAATAGAATCCAGTTGTTGCTGCCAATGTTTATCAAGAATAGGGTCGATTTGTTTTAACTGTACCCTAAGATGATAAGGAATATATGTCTGCATGGAGATCTAAAACCATTGTAGTGAATTCAAACTTTTAATGAGAAAAAGCTATGTGATTTATATCATAAAAACAAATATAAGTTAGCCCTATTGCATGAAAATACTCTGTGTAAGTTGTATATTTTGTTAGCCAGAGTGGGCTGAAACCATGTTGCGGTGAAAATGTTTTGGACTATAAATTTGATTGAATGTCCAAGATGAATGGAGAAGGCTACAACTTGAGCATTCATTAATTCAGAGTTCGGTATTTCATTATGAGTTTGAGTTTATACACCCATTTGCTGATGACAATGGGCGGATGGGGCGTTTATGGCAAACTTTAATCTTAAGCCAGTGGAATCCAATTTTTCTCAACATCCCTGTAGAAAGCTTGATTTATCAAAACCAAAAAGCTTATTACGATGCATTGCAAGCGAGCACAGATCGTTCAGATTCTGCACCTTTTATTGAGTTTATTTTGCAGATGATTCTAGATGCAATACTTAGTTCTGATGCCAGCGATCAAGATACCGCTCAAGCTAGCGTACAAGTTAGCGATCAAGTTAAACGTCTCATCCAGAATATGGAGCAGAAAGAATATAGCTTAACTGAGCTTATGGCTCTATTGGACTTGTCCCATCGAGCCACATTCCAAAAAAATTATTTAACTCCAGCATTAGAAGCAGGTGTGATTGAACGTACCCTTCCTGATAAGCCTAAGAGTCCTAAGCAAAAGTACAAATTAAAAAATTGAACTGTACTGAAGTTGATGTGATTATTAATATCATAATGAGCTAATTGACATGTTATAACATTACAATTATTTTTAGGTGTAATTTGCTGCTATAATGCCATACGCCACTTCAAATCCTGAATTCGGATTTGAACAAGATTTTAAAGTGATTCAATGCACTAAATCTAATTTGGGTCAAAATTGGGTCAATGAATTTTTTTATTCAATAAAAGAGCTTTAAAATGAATGAGTTAGGTTTTGAGTTCAATTGACGCCACCTCCACCAGAATTTATTTTATAAATCAGCCACTTATGTAAGTGGCTTTTTTATTTGCCACATTTTTGCCACATTTTTATTTCAACAAGTAGAAATATCAGTGGCCTTATGCTGTGTGTGCCACGCTTAATTTTGCAATTTCTTGCTTGTTCTTATCCCCATGCAGCGGCTACTGGTATACATTTGCCAAAGAAAATTCACGTCAATATTTTAAACAGGGAGATATCTTTCCTGATTTTAAAAGTGATTGGGGGATTGTATTCTGGCAGTTTGATGGTGAAGAATAATAGAATGTACGACCGCTCTTTTAAGAGGAGATTTTTATTTCTTATTAATTTGATTTAAAAAAACAATAAATTAGACCGTCATGAAAAATGTAAAGGACTAGATAAACCAAAGTGTACACGGACAGTGACTGCATACGATATTAAGTTAGAGTTTGTTTTACCTAATGAGGTGTTGGAGCGATAAGATAATGTTCATATCGGTGAATGATCAATAAATAGATTGGCAAAAATGATTGAGCTTGGACATAAAAGATACAAGTTTGTTTAGAGATAAAAAGCATAATAGAAGATTACAATCGACATATAAGCCCTATAAATTGAATCCGCGTACCATGCTTTTATAAAGCAGAATAAAAATTGCAACTCTATTTTAGAGTGATGGAGCCTGTAAATAATTTTGTGTAATTGCTTTTCATCAATTTAAAGGTGATTGCTTAAGCGGTCACCGAATTCAATAATAAAGCGGCTCATGGCTAAACGCCAGTCGCGAATCGCGCATATTCCACTTTTTAGATGCTGCATCAATTGCCAGGTAAATCACTTTACGTACAGAATCATCCGTTGGAAAGACTTTACGTTTTTGATCGCTTGGCGTATTACGCTGTTTAATGACTCGATTGCGTTGGTAGTGTAGATGGCTTTGCGTATCTCGGCTGGATAAGCAAAGAAGGTATTCAGATTCTCCCAGTGCGTACGCCAGCTTTTGCTGATCTGTGGGTACTTGTCATCCCATGTTTGGGCAAATTGATCCAGGGCCATCAAGGCTGCCTCTTCAGTGGGTGATTGATAAACGGCTTTTAAATCCTGAGTGACCGCCTTGTAATCTTTCCATGACACGTATTTCAAGCTGTTGCGCAGCATGTGGATAATGCACAGCTGGATATGGGTTTGCGGGTATACGCTGTTAATGGCATCAGGAAAGCCTTTTAGTCCTGAGAAGCACTGCTTCGCAAGGCAGGCGATCAGAATATCCTGCAACCCTCGGTTTTTAAGCTCAGTCAGGACATTCAGCCAGAACTTGGCACCTTCATTCTCAGCCATCCACATGCCGAGCAGTTCTTTGTGTCCATCAAGATTAATGCCTAAGGCAAGGAATACAGCCTTGTTGATAACACTGCCATTATGACGGACTTTAACTACAATACAGTCCATATAAACGATGGGATAGATCACATCCAGCGGACGGTTTTGCCATTCAGCAACCTGCTCATTGACGGCATCCTCACAGCAGTGCTGTTCGCCTTGGAAATGAGCGTTGGAGATACATCGGCATCGTACATTTCCTTGAAGGTAGCAACGATTTCACGGGTGGTCATGCCTTTGGCATAAAGGGATAGAATCTGGCTATCCATTTGCGTGATACGGGTCTGATTTTTCTTAATCAACTGAGGTTCGAAAGTGCCATCACGATCACGTGGTGTGGTGATCTCAATCTCCCCATCATCGCTAAGTACAGTCTTACTAGAATAACCATTGCGTGAATTTGAGCCAGATTTACGGGCATTTTTTTCATGTCCGAGATGTTCGGTAAGTTCGGCATTAAGAGCCGTTTCAACAGTGAGTTTGGTCAACAATCGGGTGAATTGGTTGAGATCGTCTTCTGTTTTGATTCCTTTAGTAAATTCTGCTGCAAGGTCTTTTAGTTGTTGTTCGTTCATCATATTGCCTGACTCCGTTGTGAATATGAACATAGCAAATTCAGGCAATTACACAATTTAATTTACAGTCTCGAGTGATGAGTAATTGCACTTCTGGATTTTTTTAGTCAGCACGATAAACTCCAATTTCTCTTTAAAAATCCTCAAATTGGGGTAAGATGTGACAACAGATTCTACCGTTGAGATCACAATGAGCTTTTTAAAAAAGAAAAATAGCGCGAGTTTTGTCTTCTTTATTATTACGCTGTACTCATTGATTGGTTTTGGTCTAGGCTATGTGATCTGGGAATATCTGCTGTAACGTTTTCTTAGTCGCTTTATCCAATAATTATTGAATCATCAGCAAGTTATTAAACTTGCTGACTATCACTGTTTTTTATTCTTTCTCTAAAGCCGACCCATCATCCAGATGATCAGCTTTTATATGTAAGGATAAATTTTTTACGCTGTTTTCTGTGCCAATAATGTCGCAAAGCGCTGTTGAATACGCTTGCCCTGTTCATTGACACGGTGCAGTTCACCCACATTTTCATTGTATTTCAGCAAAGTCCAGCCTTCATAATAAGCTTTTAACTCACCGGCTTTGAAGCTAAAAGGGAAGTCCGGTTGAATCGGATAATCTTCACTATCCATCGCGCAAACAATCAGGTTAAGGCCACCAGCTTTGGTGGCCTGCTGCATCTGCTGAATCAAAGTCGGGATGGTGTCGGGTTGTAAAAACATCATCACCACCGTGCAATACACAAAATCGTATTGGCCCTGAATCTGTGGATTAATATTTAAATCCCGCAGTGCGGTGTGAATGTTCTGAATCTGTTCCTGCTGAATCATCTCGTTCAGGCGCTCCAGACTTTGGGCATTGACATCCCAGGCATCGACCTGAAAACCGTGCTGACTTAAAAACAGCGCATTACGACCACTGCCACAGCCAACATCCAGCGCCGTGTTGCCCTGTAAAGATGGCTGTGCGGCCAGAATTTCTGAATGGGTCGGGGTCAGTTTATATTTTTTGGCAAAGTAGTCATTGGCTGTGCAATAAAAGCTGAGCTGACATTCGACATCGGCACTGGCCGAAACAATCTTGTGCCACACTTGCGGCTCAAGCATGGGCGGTTGCTGTTCCGGGCTAAACAGATGTTCAGACAACAGCGTGCCTGCTTCATCGAGCAAGGCAAAATGCAATTCACCTTTTAAAACCTTCAGTTGGGCCCAAGTGCCGGCTTTGGTATTGTGCTGGCGTAAAAAGCCAGGCGGGATAGTGTCTTGTGTCCAGATCGGTAGCTGTTTATAGCATACGAGCGTTTGCATCTTTTCTCCATGTGCACTTGGGGTAAATGTCATTAAACCCTAAGCCTGCACAATATGCCAGAGAAGGAAGGGGAAAGGGCATGATTTCATCGGCCCACTTCCAATTATCTAGATGACTCAATCCATACTATTTTAGCGGTGAATCTTCAGCTCAAAATGATCTCCACATTTCCATTTTTGCAGATGTATTAGCGTTTTGAAAAATACTTCAGTATCAAATGGTGAGAATTTAAAATTGAAAACCAGATCACATTTTGGGCTTATAAAAGCGTCTACCCTTTAGAAAATTATCAACTGACCCGTTGGCGGGTGGCTAAAAAATAAGTAAAACTAAGTGAGTGATATAAAATCATAAATATTTTATTGCTTTATTTTGAAAGCAAGGGCAAAAAGAAAAAAACGGGATTAATTAACAAATGTATACACAAATAATAATAAAATAATGGTTGAATCTGCGCAATTGCTCGAATGTAGCATCGTATCTTCTTGTCTGTACCATGAATTCCGCGCGCCTTATGTCTCCTCTATTTCAGTTTATTAAAGCGGTCCAGATTTTTGTTTTCTTTCTTTGTAGTATGCTCATGGGTTGGGCACAGGCGGGAAATGAAATGAAAAACTTGACGATCCTTGCCTACCACGAAGTCACTTCTGAACCACAACCGTTAATGCCTGAATATGCGATTGAGCCTAAACAATTGCAGCAGCATCTGGACTGGCTGGTACAAAATGGCTTTCAGTTTATTGGCAGTCAGCAACTGTTAGAGGCGCAGCAACACAACAAGGCGCTACCGGAAAAATCAGTCTTGCTCAGTTTTGATGATGGCTATCAAAGTTTTTATCAGCATGTCTATCCTGTTTTAAAACAGCGGAATATTCCGGCCGTGTTGTCGGTGGTTGGGCGCTGGTTAGAACGAGCAGAACAGCAACAGGTTAATTTTGGCGGGCAACTGGTGTCACGCCAGCATTTTTTAAGCTGGGCACAGTTAAAAGAATTACAGGCCAGCGGTCTGGTGGAAATTGCCAGCCACAGTTATGACCTGCATAAAGGCATTGTGGCCAATCCGCAGGGCAATGAATTGCCAGCCACCGTAGCACGTGCCTATTTTCCGCAGCAGCAGCGTTATGAAGATGACAACGCTTATCAGAAACGTATTCAGCAGGACTTAAAAGCCAATCAGCGCCTATTGCAAAAACATGGCTTGAAAGCGCCAAAAATTATGGTTTGGCCCTATGGTCGCTATAACTTGCATACGGTAAAAATTGCCGAAAAACTGAAGATGCCAATCAGCCTGACGCTGGATGATGCCGAGAATCAACCTGTAAACAGTTTTTCCAGATTGCCGCGAATCCTGATTCAAAAACACATGGATGCAGCGCTGCTGGCCAAAGAAATCCAGAAACATCAGCAGCAGCGCACGGACAATGATCGTCCGCAAAAGATCATGCATGTCGATATCGACTATATTTATGATCCGGACCCGCAGCAGCAGGAACGTAATTTAGGCTTATTGCTGGACCGGATTCAACAGATTGGCGTTAATACCGTATATTTACAGGCATTTTCTGATCCGGATGGCAATGGCTCGGCCGATCTGGTCTATTTCCCGAACCGTTATATTCCAATGCGTGCCGACCTGTTTAACCGTGTGGCCTGGCAAATCCAGACCCGGACTCAGGTACGTCGTGTCTATGCCTGGATGCCGGTATTTGCCTGGGAATTACCGGTCTCGAATCCGGTGGCCCAAGATCTGGTGCAAACCGAGCAGCCGCATAGCGGTAAGCATCTGAACATGGGCTATCACCGTTTAAGCCCATTTTCGCCGCGCGCCCGCAACACCATTAAAGGCATTTATGAAGATCTGGCCAAATCGGCGCAGTTCAACGGTATTATTTTCCATGATGATGCCACCTTGTCCGATTATGAAGATGCCAGCAGCTGGGCTAAAAAGGCCTATCAGCAGCAGGGCTTAGCCACCGATCTGGCACAACTGCGTGCTGATGATGCCGCCTTACAGAAATGGACAGCTTATAAAGTCAAAGTAATTGATGATTTTGCCATGGAGCTGGCCGAGACCGTGCGGCAGTATCAGCCTTATTTGCAGACCTCGCGTAACCTGTATGCGCAGGTGGCGCTGTCGGCCTATTCAGAAAACTGGTATGCCCAGTCGCTGGAACAGTCGCTAAACCGTTATGACTTCACCGCGATTATGGCCATGCCATATATGGAACAGGTCGATGATCCGGCGCAGTTTTATCAGCAGCTATTGAGTCGGGTGCAGCAGTATCCGCAAGGGCTGCGTAAAACGGTGTTTGAATTGCAGGCCGTCGACTGGCGTAATGGCAATAAAATTCCCTCTGTGGAAATTGCGGAAACAATTCAAACACTCTATCAGGCCGGTGTGAAGCACATTGCCTATTATCCGGATGATCCAATCCAGAATCATCCCGATCCGACTGTGCTGCGTCAAGCTTTCCAGCCTCAGCCAATATCAGCACCGTAACCGGCTAGAGAACAACCATGTTGCAAGAACTCTGGCAATCGGTGCTGAACTTTGTGTTTTATTATCCGCTGTTCATGTCCTATTTATGGATGATGGGGGCGCTGATTTTCTATGTCAAAGAACGCAAAGATCCGGTCTTTACCCAGCCACCGGTTTTACAGGAATATCCTTTGGTGGCGGTGCTCATTCCGTGTTTTAACGAAGGCGATAATGCCGAGGAAACCATCACCCAGGCACTGGCATTAAAGTATCCCAACTTTGAAGTCATCGCGATTAATGATGGCAGCTCGGACAATACTGGCGAGGTACTGAACCGTCTGGCGGCCCAGCATCCACGGTTAAGGGTGGTGCATCTGGCAGAAAATCAGGGCAAGGCCATGGGCCTGCAAGCCGGCAGTCTGGTTACCGATGCCGAATACCTGCTTGGAATTGATGGCGATGCCTTGCTCGATCCGCATGCCGCCAGCTGGATGCTGCGCCATTTCCAGCGTGATCCGGCGGTGGCCGCCGTTACGGGCAATCCGCGAATTCGCAATCGCTCGACCTTATTGGGCCGGGTCCAGGTCGGAGAATTCTCCTCGATTATTGGCATGATTAAACGTGCCCAGCGCACCTATGGCCGTATTTTTACTGTTTCAGGGGCGATTACCGCCTTTCGTAAAAGCGCGGTGCACCAGGTCGGTTACTGGTCGCATGACATGCTGACCGAAGATATTGATATTTCCTGGAAGCTACAGCGTGCCGGCTGGAAAATTGAATTTGAACCGAATGCGCTGGTGTGGGTATTAATGCCGGAAACCCTGCAAGGCTTATGGAAACAGCGTTTGCGCTGGGCCATGGGCGGTGCGCAGGTGTTAAATAAAAATATTGATGTAATTTTTAAGCCAAAGCTGAACTATTTGTGGCCGCTGATTCTGGAAATGATGCTGACTCTGGTCTGGTCATATCTGCTGCTGTTGCTGTGTCTGCTCTGGATATTAAGTTTCTGCCTGCCTATTTTACCGTTGCCGGAACTGCAATCGCCGTTTTTACCGCAAGGGGTGGGTATTGTGCTGGGCGCGACCTGTTTGTTCCAGTTTATGGTCAGCAAATGGATGGACAGCCGCTATGAAAAAAATCTGGCCAGAAACTATTTCTGGATGATCTGGTATCCGTTCATGTTCTGGCTGATTACCGTATCGGCCAGTATTGTGGCGTTTCCGAAAATGCTGCTGCGTGGGGAAGGGAAACGTGCACGCTGGATCAGTCCCGATCGTGGAATTAAACGTGACAGCTAACTGTCGCGATGTGATGTGTTGAGAGTAAAGTTGTGAAAGCCAATACTTTAATTATTGATTATCGCTATGAATTGCCGTGGCAAAAGCGTTATGCCTCGAACGTGTGTACCGCCGGCTTATGGCTGACCTGGGGCCTGTTGTGGCAGCCAGTTTTAAGCAGTCTGGGCTTGCTGGATTTGGAACGGGATGCACTGATTCAGCAAGTGGCCCAGTTGATGCTAAGTATTCTGCAAAATGGTTTTAGTGCGCTAGTGGCTTGTGGCTTGAGTTTATGGCTGTGGACCAACTATATTCCGGCGCACTCCATCCAGACCATGCAACCGGCACCGCTAAACCAGTTTGCCGAGCATTTTCAGCTGGAACCGGTCATGTTAACGCAATCCCGTCAGGCTAAAATTGTCACGGTCTATCATGATCAGGAGGGTAAGATTGTCGATTTACAGGCACATTCCCAGCACGTTGCCTCTTAAAGGTCGGCTGGAATTCGGCTGCTCTGGTTTTATATCTGCAAAAAAAAAACAGGCAGCCTGAAAAGCTGCCTGAATGGAGATAAGAATCGCGCTTGGAATGAGGACTAAAGCTTGCGCCAGACCTTGTGTTCATCTTGAAATGAAATGGTGAAATTAAATTCCGTGCCGGCCGTGACCAGATAAGCTGTTGGCGTGGTCATCAGGACTTTTAAGATAGTGCCTGTCTCAAAATGGATAGGTGGGCAGTTCTCTTTCTCAAGTACCAGAGGCTGAATAAGTTCAACAGCTTTAACTTCCATCATGATTTCCCTCAAAAATGTATTATGTATCACATATTTATCTTAGCATTGTCTGGTCGGGAATATGTGTTTTATTCGTCAGATTATAAATAAGTAATTGATATTTTAAAAAATAAAGTTAAATTTTTAGTCTAAAAATTGGTATTTTAAGCTCTTGATTTTTCATTATTTTACTGAAAATAGTCAGGGTGATTTTCGGGGTTTTATATCGCTTTAAATACCGGTTAGTGGAAAAATCGGTACTGAAAAGTACATGCGCTGTCGAGGAAATCTTGTATATTGCTCATGTTGAAGTCATCGCGTGGCGCATTGCACGCTGCAATGTTATAAAAGCTGCTTTTCAACGTCTTGAAAAGAATAAAGGAAATAGAACACTGCATGTTTAAGTCATTTTTTCCACATCCGAAATGGTTTTTTAGTTCGCTGTTACTCTGGTTCGTTCTTAATCTGGTGCTGTGGTATTCTGGTGGACAAGGCTGGGGCACCATCATCGGTTTGCCTGAAGGCTATCATGAAGCAGAACTCCCGATTGGGGTCAGCCGTTTCTGGTCACCGGCATTTCTCTGGTTCTATCTCTGGTATTTTCTGGCCACAGCCATTTTTGCAATTTTCTGGCGGATTCAATCGGATAATCCCTGGCAGCGCTGGTCAGTGTGGGGCTCATCTTTCATTCTGTTTAATATCTGGTTCTGGGTGCAGGTGAGCGTGGTCATTAACGCCTGGTACAGCCCGTTTTATGACCTGATCCAGCAAATGCTGAGTAATGGCGGCGGTGATGTGAATAACCTGTATGCCGAGATCATGACCTTTTTGTATGTGGCAATTGTGGCGGTCACGGTTTCGGTATTTAACCTGTTCTTTGTCAGCCACTATGTATTCCGCTGGCGAACGGCAATGAACAATTATTACACCGCCTACTGGGACCGGTTACGTCATATTGAAGGGGCATCGCAGCGTATTCAGGAAGATACCATGCGCTTTGCCCGTACCACCGAAGGTCTGGGCGTCAGTCTGATTGAAGCACTCATTACCCTGATTGCCTTTTTACCGGTTTTGGTAACGCTATCGAGCCATGTGAAAACCCTGCCAATTCTGGGCGAAATTCCTTATGCGCTGGTGTGGGCGGCAATTGGTTGGGCGGTGTTTGGTACCGTACTGCTGATGGTGGTCGGTTATAAACTGCCGGGACTAGAATTTAATAACCAGAAGGTGGAAGCGGCTTATCGTAAAGAGCTGGTCTATGGTGAAGATCATGCCGAGCGTGCCGATCCGCTGACTTTAAAAGAGCTGTTTAGCAAGGTTCGTCTGAATTATTTCCGCCTGTATTTCCATTATGCCTATTTTAACCTGGTACGAATCTGGTACATGCAGCTGGACAATATTTACGGTCTGTTTGTGCTGTTCCCAAGTATTGCTGCGGGAGCGATTACCCTTGGCCTGATGATGCAGATTGGTAACGTGTTCGGTAAGGTACGTGAATCGTTCCAGTATTTAATTGCCTCCTGGCCAACCATTATTGAACTGCTGTCGATTTATAAACGTTTAAAAGCCTTTGAATCGACCCTGGATGATTAAGTCATTCCCAACTGACCCGCTGTTAAGGCGGGTTTTTTAATGATCGGATGAAAGTGTTAAGGCGTTCAGGTTTCGCTGTTAAAACTCTGGATATTTTGCATTTATCAGATGATAGTGCGGGGCAGTAGTAATAAATAAACGAGAAATATCAAGTAAAATCAAGCGACTAGATTTGTTATTTGCGCCTATTTGAGCTATGTTTTGAGTGGGGAAAAATAGAGAATAAAGACGTGAATGTCAAAACCTTCATGATGTTAGCTGGGGTCGGTGTCGTCTTTTCGGGCTGTGTCAGTGTAGAAAGTTTTAGTCCAGATGCCTTGAAGCACTTTGCTTCGTCACAAGAGCTGATTGCGAAAAAAAATCTGAATCAGGCCAATGGTTCAGCCAAAGCCTATGTGTATGACTGGGGACCGCAGCGTAAAGAGCTGGCGGCAGAATCGCTGATTCCGCGCAAATATATGGGCAGCTATTGTCAGTCGCAGCAAGGCCATTTAAAACTGGCCTATAAAAGTACGATGTCGATGCTGAAAAACAGTTGGTCCAAAAAACTGTTGGCGACTTATCGTGATGTTAATCAGGGCATTGGTGCCTATCGCTGTGTCAGAAAAAATGGCCCGGACTGGATTGTTTCAATTGAGCCGGTCAGCGAGCGTAAACGCGATGGCCAGGGTGAAGTCCGCATTGTGCATTTACTTACTCAAGTCATGACGGAAGATGAAGCACGGCGTTTTTATCGTTCGGCATCTTCCAGCAGCAAGAAGGCTAATACGAATACCAATCGGAATAATAAAAACACTAAAGCTGTTGCCAAAGAGCCCGAACCAAAAGAAACACCGGAACTTCCAGCCGAGAAAACCCCGGCACCCGTAAAAGCGGCGCCTGTGGTGGCTGCGACCCCACAACAGCAGCAGATGAAATATTATGTCGCTGCACGCCGTGATTTAAACAGCGGCCGCAATGAGTTAAATGCCTGTAACAGCGCACAGCGGGCCTATAATTATGGCCGGTTGCAGGGCACCAATGCGCGGAATGTCTATGCTGAATCGGGGATTTTGCTGGCGCGTTGCTTAAGCGCTGTGGCGAGTTTTAGTAACCGTTTTTCCCAGCCCAAAGCCCGGGCCAAACGGATTTTGCAGGAGCTGGCCAACCAGCATAATCATGCCGGTGCCAAGCGTATGCTCAGGCAAATGAAATAGTCAGTATAAGTAACAAGGAGAAGCACATCACTTCTCCTTTTTTTATGCGCGTTACACAGTTATAACAGGTGAGATTGCTGCTTGCATGCTACAAATAGGCTATTTCTGGTATGAGCCGATATTAGTGAGGTATAGCATGATGCAGTTGAGTCTAAAGCAGCTACGAGGATGGAGTCTAGCGTTTGCGCTCTTGGGTTGCTCACAAGTGAGTACGGCTGGTCCGGCCGTTGATCAGCTGAGTGACTGTCTGGTGAAGTCGACCACGGCAACCGATAAAACCGCGGTCTTGCAGTGGACCTTTGTGGCGCTATCTGCACATCCGGATTTGAAACACTTGAGTCAGGTGACGCCAGAACAAAAACAGGCTTTAGATCAAAAGCTGGCAACCGTTTTGCAGCGGATACTGGTAGAGCAATGTTCTGCGCAGGCCAAAGCAGTGATTCAAGCTGAAGGTATACAAGCGGTTGGAGACAGTTTTCAGGAACTTGGACAGATTACGGGTGAGGAAATTTTAAAGAACCCTGAAGTGAAAGGGCAGTTGCAAGGCGTACTGCGTTATGTGGATTTGAATAAATTGGTCACGACTTTTTTAACCCCAGAGATTTGGAATAAGTTGGGTGTAACGAGGTAGTTCGGCCTTTGAAGATTATGAATAGTGAGAGCGATTTATAAACTGAATCGAAAGCATTAATTTTATAAAAAAAGCCATTAAAAAAGCTCCTTGAATCAAAGGAGCTTTTTTTATTTTTGAATCTAAAGGCTGATAGGTCATCTCATAAAAGATTCACTTGAGGAACAACACAATTAAATCGTCACAGTCGCCCCTAAAGCTTGAATAAACTGTGCCATCCAAGCAGGGTGTGCAGGCCAAGCCGGCGCTGTGATCAAGTGTCCATCAGTTACAGCTTCAGTTACTTCAATGTCTGCGTAAGTTCCGCTTGCAAGTTTCACCTCGGCTGCACAGGCAGGGTAAGCGGAACAAGTACGACCTTTGAGTACATCGGCTGCCGCAAGAATTTGTGCACCATGACAAACTGCTGCAATTGGTTTTTTCGCAGCATCAAACTCACGCACAATCTCAAGGATACGTTCATTCATGCGTAAATATTCGGGCGCACGTCCACCGGGAATGACTAAACCGACATAGTCCGCAGTGTGTACCGCTTCAAAGTTGTAGTTGATGGCAAAGTTATGACCGCGTTTTTCACTATAGGTTTGCTCGCCTTCAAAGTCATGAATAGCTGTAGCGATGCTTTCACCTTCATTTTTATCGGGGCAGACCGCATGTACGGTATAACCGAGACCTGTTAAAAACTGAAAAGGCACCATGGTTTCATAGTCTTCAGCATAGTCACCAACGAGCATTAAAATTTGTTTTGACATCTTTAAACCCTCTTTATTGTTTGTAGATATTTATGTTCAATTTTGATCTAAAATAGCACAGTTCAGATGTTATCTTTAAGTGGTGGTTTGCTGTCTTTAGTCGTAAAGGTTTTTTGTTTGAAATGGAATACAGGAAGCAAGTAGCTACTAGATAAAACGTGGTGTAGGCGTTACAGCGAATTCTGGTTGAGCAATATTCAGCACAGACCAAAGCCGTGATTCAGACTGAAGGAATACAGGCGGTCGGCAGTAGTTTTCAGGAGCTGGGACAAATTACCGGTGAAGAAATTTTAAAGACGCCTGAAATTAAAAGTCAGCTGAATGGTGTGCTACGTTATCTGGATTTAAACAAGTTGATGATGACCTTTTTGACGCCTGATGTGTGGAATAAGTTGGGGGTGATTCGGGGGCAGTGATGCGGGTTTTGTCTTCTCGCGTATACTTCGTTTTAAAATTTACCTCTCCCTAACCCCCACTAGTGCGTTAAAACTTGCTCAGGAGAGGGAAGCTTTTAATAATCCTCTCCCTAACCCTCTCCTTTCTTGCGCTTCATTTTAAAGCAGTGCTTTAAAATTTGCTCAGGAGAGGGAACTACGCGGTTCTAATGGATTACGTGACAAAGTCTCCCTTTTTAAAAGGTGAGAAGCGAAGCTCGCAAGGAGGACTATTAAATAAGATCAGGATAAAACTTCTCAAATTCCGGATTCACCGCTTCATCACGCACTAAATAGCCTTTAGGCTGAATATAACTATAAATTCCCGTGCAGGTTGTTCATGCCAATCAATATTAAATGCACAGAGTTTTGGGAAAAATTGTAAATGGCTATAGTTCAAGTTGTTATGGATCCAATACGCCAATTGTTGCCATTTGCTTTGGTCTTTTTCATACAACTCTAAAAATGATGGAATCACGATGCACGCCGTTGCGCCATAGCCTTTTTCATCAGGATAGTCCCAAATGTGGCTGGCAAAGTTCTTCTCGTTACTTGCGCAGTTTATGTCCTTTTTCATTGCCTAATTGATTCACGCTTGGTGAGCGATACGCAGAACGAATGGCGATACGTCCAAACTTGTCTTGCAGTGGTTCGAGCAGTTGTTGGCAGAGCTCTGTACCTGTGTAGATGGCTTTTTCAGGATGGTCGGGGAAGTTGGGTACACCGTACCAATTGGCGATTTCGCTATAGAGGAAATCACGCATAAAAAAGGATTTTGAGATTTGGATACGTCCTAAGTCTTCGAGTTTGGCAATGGAGGATACTTTTTTGATGGTCATTATTTAATATATAGGTGAAAATTGATATTTGGAGTTTAATAAATTTTATGTACTCATCAAAAGTTTTTGATATAACTTAATTTTACTTAAAAAAATAAAGGAAATTGTTTGAAAATTTCATATCTGTTAGTTGCTATTGTCTGGGTTTTGACAGTAGGCAGTGCAATTTATTTTAAAATTGATTGGTTTGGCTACGATTACAACACATGGGCTATTATATTTTCAGCTCTACATGGCTTGTTAGCAACTGTGATTACATTGTTTGGAAATAATTCAGGAGTGAGAAACTCAGCGAAAGCTTCTAACGGCTCAACAGTAATTCAAGCAGGAGGAAATATTAAAATTAAGGATAAAGTAAAAAGTAAGGGTGGGAAGTAGTGATGTTTGAGAAAGATAAGATGGAGGCAGAAGCTTCAGATAATAGTCGTATTCTACAAGCTCGTGGAGATATAACTGTTTATGAAGGAACTCGGATGGTTGAGATTATGGAGGCTATAGATTATCAAATTGATCGCCGAGTACCTCAACTAATTTTACAACACGCACCAAAAATTTTTGAAGAACAAAACAAAATTGTTAATCATGAAGTTTCTGAATTCAAGAATGACATTAATAGAAAGCTGACAGAAGTACTAGATAAAGTTAATACTGATGATTCGAAAGCCATTGAGCGATTTTTGAAAAAAGCTACAGATTCTAACTTTCAATATCTCTTAAATAGTAGTGTAGAAACTATCGTTAGGCATAAAGATAAAGCACCAAAAGAGTTATTGACTAATTTATTAATAAGCAAAATTGATGAAGAAAATGACGATGATAATTATGTAATTGATGAAATGATAGAATCATTAAAATTTCTTTCCAAAAATCATATTAACTTTATTTCATTTGCACATTTAATCCGTTCAATTAATCTTAATAAAGACGTATTACAGCAATATCAGGAAATTGATAGCCGAGTTGATATAGGTGATGAGGAAAAAGAAAATTTAAAAAGGGTTTATTCTGATGTAATGAAAAAAGGATATCAGCGAGTTTTAAATTATTTTATTAGTCAAAATCCTAAAGAAATTAATGTTGAATATCTTGAATCTAAAGGATATTTTTCAGGTGATTTAAAGAGCTACATAGAATCTACATCTAAAATAATTTTAAGTAAATTGAATATTCAGACAAGTAGTGATGGCGAGTCTAAAACAGTACTTAAAGAAAACTTACCGGAGCTAGATATACTAATTAATTTATACGGTTTTGATGATATTAATAAAATTTCTCCTGTCACTCAAAAAGCAATTATATTGGCTAATCAGAATTTCCAGATTCTGCATGAGAAAAAAGCTTTTTAAGAGAGCGTTCAAAATTCTGTGTCAGCCGAATTGGCTAGAGTTTAATTATATCATCGAGCCTGCCTTCAAAGTAAATCGATAACTGTGTGATGGTTTGCCCCCAGTTTGTCACCGGCATTGTCCATTT
>NZ_VOXR01000042.1:0-20108 GCF_013420645.1 Acinetobacter sp. C15 | reverse complement strand
TGGAGAAATCTAATCGGTATGTTATACCTGAGAGAAGAGTGAGGAGTTATCCAAGGGTTGTAAAAGGAAAACCTCAAAAATACCCAAGAAAAAGCCAGTCAATCTCTTAACTGACTGGCATTACACATTGCGTGGGCTTTTCTGTATCTGAACCGCTATAGTGCAGCAGAGCAGATCACATAATGCATATAAATAAGAGTAGATCATGGAACTGATTTTAGCAGCGGCCATTTGTAGTGTGGTGGTGTCGATTCTCTTGAAAGTCGCAAAGAACCGCGGCTATTCACCTTTGCAGATGATCAGCTGGAATTATGCCTCGGCCAGTGTGCTGTGTTTTTGGTGGTTTCAGCCTAATGTACAACAGCTGTCCCTCACCGACACGCCGTGGCTGCTGATTCTGGCTTTAGGGGTATTATTGCCAAGCGTATTCCTGTTTTTAGCCAAAGCATTACAAACTGCCGGAATTTTAAAAACCGAAATTGCCCAGCGGCTGTCGGTGGTGCTGTCTTTAACTGCGGCCTATTTTATTTTCCAGGAACAGTTTAATAGCCTGAAAATTGTCGGGATTGCGTTGGGGATTGCAGCGGTACTGTGTATTTTATATTCGCATCGTGGCGGTGCATCGTCCGCCCAGGCGGGTATGCTGTATTTGGCTTTGGTCTGGGTCGGTTATGCGCTGATTGATGTGTTGCTGAAATACACTACCGGTTTAGGCCTGCAGTTTGCGCTGGTATTGAACCTAATGTTCATCTGCGCTTTTATTTTATCGTTGGGGTATATTCTGATTCAGCACAAAAGCTGGGGCAGTGGCAAAAATATAGTGGCCGGCTTAATTTTGGGGATGCTGAATTTTGCCAATATCGCGTTTTATGTCAAGGCGCATATGGCTTTAAAAGATTCACCGGCGGTTGTATTTGCCGGCATGAATATTCTGGTGGTAATTTTAGGGGTAATCAGCGGTTTGCTGTTCTTTAAAGAAAAATTAAAACCCAGCACCGCCATTGGGCTGGGGCTGGGCATCATTAGTGTGATGTGTTTAGCTTATGCGATGACGGCTTGAATTTGATGAAGCTGGCAGCAAAAATCAGCGGATGTTTGATCAGGTCCTGAAGTTCGGCAATGCCCAGTAACAGACCGGCTTTCTGGCAGCTCGGACAATGAGGATAATGGTGTTTTTCCTGCTGATATTGATGCAAATACAGTTTATTGCATTGACGACATTCAAACTTCATTGGGAGCTGGGCAAGGATAGACATCTTTCTTCTCCGGTCTATTATTATTGTGTTGTGAAAGGGAAAGCAAAAATCAGGCCGAAATCAGGGACTTTCGTCCCTGTATTATGTAATGTAGTTCTTACAATTTGGTGAAAATTTCATCTTTATTCAGGCGTGACTTGGGAAGTTTAGCATTAAAGTCCTGCTCACTGCGATAGCCCAAGGTCAGCAGCACCGATGGAATTAAACCCTTGTCCTGTAATTCTAGTTCTTCCGTCAGAATCTGTTCATTAAAGCCGCCAATCGGGGTGGCATCTACACCTTCAATACCGGCAGCCAGTAACATCTGACCCAAGGCAATAAAGGTCTGGTTTTCGGCCCAGCGCTGAATATCACCTTTTTCATTGCGGTAATAATCCACATATCCGCTACGGCTGTCTTTCTGGCCCTGCTTGGCGCTGGCATCTTTAAAACGGCCGCTGACATCATCCTGCTGCAACAAATTGTCCAGATGCTCATCGCTAATATCGGCTTTGGTGCAGAACAAAATGGTGTGGGAAGAATCTAAGACTTTAGGCGCATTGTAGGCATATTTCCCGACCAGGGCTTTGGCAATGCGCTGCTTGGCTGCATCATGCTCGGCAATAAAAAAATGCCAGGGCTGGATATTAATAGAAGAGGGGGTAAAACGGAGAATTTCGAGAAAGCGTTCAAACTGCTCTTGAGTAATTTTTTTTTCAGGATCATAGGCTTTGGTGGTATAGCGGCTGCGTACGACGTCGAGCAAATCCATAAAGATACTCCAGCAATAAGGATAAATTGAGAAAGGCTGAACCTTCAGCATCATACGCCATTTTGATGGCTTTGATGGCATATTCGCTGCAATTTTATTGTCAAAATTAACCTTAAAATGTGCTCATCGTATTTTCAGTTATTGCCCGATTAAGTGTTAAATCAAATCACAACAGCGGTTTTGAATATTGGCAATTTTTAAAAATCGGCATTTAATGGAGACAGGTGTGGACTATAGCGAGCCTGTCGATGGACTATCGTAATCACTTTAAACATAAATTAAAAACCCAGCAGCAGATTGGTTTATGGGTCGGTCTGGCCGATGCCTATGGCACTGAAATTGCGGCGAATGCCGGTTATGACTGGTTGCTGATTGATGGGGAACATGCGCCCAGTGATTTAAGAACCACACTGGCCCAGCTGCAAAGTATTGCGGCCTATCCGTCACAGGCGGTGGTCCGTCCGCCAATTGGCAGTGTGCAGCTTATTAAACAGTTGCTGGATATTGGCGCACAAACCTTATTGATTCCGATGGTGGAAACCGTGGAGCAGGCCGAACTGATGGTTAAAGCAGTGCGTTATCCACCGGAAGGGATTCGCGGTGTAGGTGCGGCTTTGGCACGTGCCACACGCTGGAACAGTATTCCGGATTATTATGCCACAGCACATGAAAATATCTGTTTGCTGATTCAGATTGAGTCAGTTACAGGGCTGGAAAATCTGGATAACATCTTAAAAGTCGAGGGCATTGATGGGGTATTTATTGGCGCAGTAGATTTATCTGCCACTATGGGTTATGAAGGCAATCCGAACCATCCTGACGTGCAAAACGCAGTGGTTGATGCAATTCAACGAATTCGCGCATCGGGTAAAGCGGCCGGGATTTTATCGACTCAACATGACGTGACGCAAAAATATATTGAACTGGGTACCGAATTTGTCGCTGTCGGTGTCGATACCAGCGTATTAATGAATTCCTTGCGTGAGCTGCTGGCCAAATATAAAACCGGAGCGAGCTGGGTAAAACCTGAAGGGGGGTATTAAGCGGTCATTATTAACCTGACAGATGATGCATGAGGTGGGGATTTATAGTCATCCACCTGCTGCTTAATAGGTCCAGCGTTTCAGTTGCAGGTGAGTGGTAGGCTGTTCAGGATCAATTTCCAGAATCAGTGCCTCATGCGCACGCCAGTCCCCCAGCACAATCCGCTTTTTGCCATTCAGCTCATGGATGGCTGGTCGATGGGTATGACCATGAATCAGTACATCCACCTCGGCCAAAGCCTGCGTTACCGCAGCCGGATTCACATCCATCACTTCATACGATTTAACTTCTTTAGAAGCGCGGCTTTGTTTGCGAAAACCGTTGGCCAGTTTGCTGCGAAATGACAGCGGAGTTTTTCTTAACAGACGCAGCACGAGCGGATGACGGATAACTTTTTTAAAGCGCTGATAGGATACATCATCGGTGCACAAGGCATCGCCATGTTCCAGACGATAGCGGGTCTGGCCAATAGTGAGGGTGTCAATTTCAGGTAATAATTGCCCGTTAAACTGCTGTAAAAAAACCTCATGCAGTGCGAAATCGCGGTTGCCGACCTGAAAATACAGCTGATTGCCTGCGGCATTAAACTGTTTTAAAGCGCTGACAATTTCATCCAGCCAAGGGGCGGTGTAGTCATCGCCAATCCAGGCATTGAACCAGTCGCCTAAAATATACAGCTGGGTGTTTTGATCCTGATAAGCACGTAATAAATCTAAAAACCCCCGAACGAGTCGAGGGTGATCAGGTGACAAATGTAAATCTGAAATAAACAGATAGGTCACAATCTTTTCCTTGGAATCTCCCAACGCCCTTAAATAACGGGAGGTTGAGAGGGATTCTTATTCAGAAATGATCTTGGCAGATTCAATCACCACATTTTCTAGTGGAACATCAGCGTGGTAACCACGGTTGCCTGTACGTACGCCTTTGATTTCAGCAACTACATCCATACCTTCAACTACTTTACCAAATACGGCATAACCCCAACCTTGTGCAGTTTTGCCCGTGTGGTTCAGGAAGGAGTTGTTTTTCACATTAATGAAGAATTGAGCAGATGCAGAGTGCGGAGCCTGGGTACGCGCCATTGCAATGGTCCCTTCGTCATTGCTCAGACCGTTGTCTGCTTCGTTTTCGATTGAATCACGGGTTGCTTTCTCTTTGAAGTTTTCATCAAAGCCGCCGCCTTGAATCATGAAACCATCGATGACACGGTGGAAAATTACGCCATCATAGAAACCGTCACGAACGTATTGAAGGAAGTTCTCAGCAGTTTTAGGTGCTTTTTCAGTGTTAAGCTCAAGAACAATACGACCTTTGTTGGTGTTTAATTCGACTTGAGGAAAACTCATTGTGTTATCTCCTAATCATGGACAAAAAAGCCATGGGTTTTTTGGTTGAGAGAAGCATAAGCAAACTGTAAACTACAAGGCAAGTAAAAACGTTATTTTCTTTGTTAAAAAGTGGGAATAGCGTTTTAATTATCCTAAATTTTTATCTAGAAGTGATTTATTAACTATGAAGCCGAATGATGCTGTTTCATCTCTGCCTAACACCCCGACACCAAGTAACCATGCCTCTGTCGATGCTGCGCAGCAAGAACAACAGCCGGGCTTAGATTTTGTGCGTCAGGTCATTACCGATGATCTGGCAGCAGGCCGTACTGAAAAAGTGATCACACGTTTTCCACCAGAACCGAACGGTTACTTACATATTGGTCACGTGAAAGCAATTTGCCTGAATTTCGGGATTGCCGAAGAATTTAACGGTTTATGTAACTTACGTTTTGACGATACCAACCCGGATGCCGAAGAACAAGAATATGTAGATGGTATTGCCAACGACGTGAAATGGTTGGGCTTTAACTGGAATGGCGAGCCACGCTATGCGTCGAGCTATTTTGACCAGTTGTATAGCTGGGCGGTGCAGTTAATTGAACAGGGTGATGCCTATGTCGATTTGCAAACTCCTGAAGAAATCAAGCTGAATCGTGGTTCATTTGTCGAGCCGGGTAAAAACTCACCATACCGTGATGCGTCTGTAGAAGACAACCTGGCGCGTTTTGAACAGATGCGTAATGGTGCGCTGGGCGAAGGTCAGGCGGTATTGCGTGCCAAAATTGATATGGCATCGCCAAACGTACATATGCGTGACCCAATTTTGTACCGTGTGCTACATTCCGAGCATCACCAGACCGGTGACAAATGGAAAATGTACCCAATGTACGACTATGCGCATCCATTATCCGATGCGATTGAAGGCATTACTCATTCACTGTGTACGCTTGAATTCCAGGATCACCGTCCGTTCTATGACTGGGTGGTGGAAAAGGTAAAATCAGCGGCGGTACCACGTCAGTATGAATCCAGCCGTTTAAACGTCGATTACACCATTACCTCAAAGCGTAAGCTGCGCCGTCTGGTGGAAGGTGGTTTTGTTAAGGGTTGGGACGACCCGCGTATGCCAACTGTAGTCGGTATGCGTCGTCGTGGCTTTACTCCGGAAGGCTTGCGTGATTTCTGTAAGCGTGTTGGTGTGTCGAAATCTGACGGGATTGTCGATGTGGCAATGCTGGAATACTGCATCCGTCAGTCGCTAGAAAATACCGCAGCGCGTGGTATGGCCGTGCTGAATCCATTAAAAGTGACGTTAACCAATCTGCCAGCAGAAATGGATCTGACTCATTCGCGTCATCCAAACGTAGATATGGGCGAGCGTGTCATTCCGCTAACCTCTGAAATCTATATTGACCGTAAAGATTTCGAAGAAGAGCCACCGAAAGGCTTTAAACGTCTGATTCCGGGCGGTGAAGTGCGTTTACGTCATGCTTATGTGATCAAGTGCGACGAAATCATTAAAGATGACAAGGGTGAAATTATTGAGCTGAAATGTTCAATCGACCCTGAAACTTTAGGTAAGAATCCGGAAGGCCGTAAAGTAAAAGGCGTGATTCACTGGGTATCTGCCACTAAAGGCGTGAAAGCTGAAGTGCGTATTTACGACCGTCTGTTCACCGAATCTGACCCAGAAGTCGGCGATGACTTCCTGGCGAATCTGAATCCGGACTCATTGAAAGTGGTACAAGCGGTTATTGAGCCGGCTTTAGCGCAAGCGCAAGCAGAAGATCGTTTCCAGTTTGAACGTGAAGGTTATTTCGTGGCAGATCAGTATGATCATTCCAGCGAAACGCCAGTGTTTAACCGTATTCTGGACTTAAAAGACAGCTTCAAACCGGGCAAATAAAAGCGCATTTTGCTAGATGATTGAAAAAGCCTGCTGGACTCAGCGGGCTTTTTTATGCGGTGTTGAAAATGGAAAGTAAACGTTGAAAGGAAGTAGCACGTTAAATTAAAAAAAAATTTGATTTACAGATGATCCGGTGTGTTATTTCTTTTCATCGTGTTTATAAAACAGATGGGTCGGCATCTGCATTTTGGCTTTGTCGCGCAATTTCTTTTTAATATACAGCACCAGGGCAAAACAGGTGGTGGTCAGGGTCAGCATCATGCTGTTCATATAGCTCATTAAGGAGCTGACATAACCAATGGTGGTTAAGCGGTTCATCATCCGGAAGACTTGCGGACTGCTTTCCACGCCGGTAATGGCCCAGGTGCATAAATGTTCGCAGTTATTGATAATCAGGTGATAATTATTTTCATGCATCCGTGAACGCATCCGGCGCACCACTTTACGGCCTTTATATTTGGGTTGATCATAATGCTGCACATGCACCGGTTTGCCATGACTGAACTTGTCCAGGCTGGTGATTTCAATCGGATGTTTTTTAAATAAATGTGCAAAACCGGAATAATGAATGACACGACCACGTCCAGCATAAATCCCGTGGTGGGTATAGCCGAAATGTTTGACAATCAGATGCGCCCCTAAAGGGAACCGTGTGTTCTGCTTGAGCATTGTGACATTAGTAAAGTGACAGATGTATTTTAAAGCTCTAGTGTACTGCTTCTTGACACAAGAATCGACAGGGTGGCGACACGAATGGCTGAATTATACAACGATGAACAGGGAACAGATGCAATGAAAAAGTTAGGACAGTACTTTGCGCAAGTCACGGCCAAGCCGCTGTTAAAACTGCTGATTCTGCTGGGTGCTTGCAGTGCAAACTGGGCACAGGCACAGCCGCAAATCTACAGCTGGCAGCTGAAACATACGCTGGGTGATTTTGATGTCACGGAAATCCGATCAATGGCGCAGCTGAAGCTGGTATTAAAGAATACAGCACAGCAGCCCTATCGTTATTTCACTGCGCTCCAGGATGATCTGCAACCGTGCCAGCAGCTGGAATTTGCCATGAATGCCGGGATGTTCCATGCCGATTATGCACCCGTCGGCCTGTATATTGAAGAGGGCAAGAGGGTAAGCCAGTTAAATACCCAGACCCAAGGCTGGGGCAATTTTCTGATTCAGCCGAATGGGGTACTGGCCTGGGACAAGCAGCCACTGTTGATGATCACCCAGCAGTATCAGCAGGCCAATGTGCAACCGAAATATGCCACCCAATCTGGCCCGATGCTGGTGATTGACGGAAAAATTAACCCAAACTTTATTCCGGATTCCGATTCCAGAAAAATCCGCAATGGCGTTGGGCTGAAAGACGCCACCCTGTATTTTGTGATCAGCCAGCAGCCAATAAATTTTTATGACTTTGCCCGGCTGTTTCAGCAGCAGCTTAAGACACCGAATGCGCTGTACTTGGATGGTTCAGTATCTTCTGTGTATATTGCGGCCTTAAAACGCCATCGCCAGTACCGCGCAGTTGGCCCGATGCTGGCGTATATTGATGATTCAGCCTGCGCGACTGAGCCAGAAAAATCTACTGGCCAATAATGCCCAGGGTCTGGGTTTGCTGGCTGCAGAGGCGTTTGGCATCTTCAGTCGACATTTCTTTGATTCCGGCCTCAAACTGTTTTTTCTGGAATTGACGTTGTTCTTCCGAAAGCCCCATTTTTGTGCTCAAGCTGTCCATCTTGTCCCAGGCTTCTTCACATTCTGCCGGCATACGGTCGCAGCCTGTGAGGGCCAGGCAGAGCAGTGGAAGGGTAAGAGCGCCGATCATTTTGTTGTTCATCATGGTGTCCTTATTGTTATGTATTGAATTAAAAATACGATCAAGACTGATCTAAGCCCTTGAGAATACATGAAAAAAATGTCAAAACTAAGAAATCTGATTAAAATCAGACCAATAAAAAAGGCACCTAGAAATTCTAAATGCCTTTTTCTGTGGTCAGACTCTGCTATTGCAGGGGTAAATGTTGAAGTTCATTCAACTCTTTACGGCTATAGCCGCGCGAAGCGAGAACCTTTTTAATACCGATAATCACATCTTCATCTGTCGCTTTTGCTAAAGCTTCAAGAAGCTGTTCATTTGTCTTACAAGAGCAATCATTTTCAACACAAGCAATCTGATTCTTATGCTCGTTTTGCTGTTCCTGAGCGAACAGCTTTTGCCAAAAACTCATAGAGCCTTCATTTGCAACCTAACATAGCTCGAAATATAGCCAATTTAAAAATTAATGCAAGTCGACTAAAGTGATAAAAGCAGCAAACAGACTCTAGAAATTTCGATAGCTTGTAACAGTTTAAACGTAATTATGATGGCTATAAGCCTTGATTATAACTAAGTTGCTTATTTTTATAAGAAAAAAGGAAGATTAAAAAATCTTCCTTTTCGGACTGAATAATATAATTTGAAACAAATTGTTTTAGATCTTTTCCAGTAAGACACCAGATTCCACATGATGGGTATAAGGGAATTGGTCAAACAGGGCAAATTGGGTGATCTTGTGGGTGCTGGTCAAAGTCTGCAAATTGTCATGCAGCGTATCCGGATTACAGGAGATATAAATAATCCGCTCAAAACGTTGTAGCAGTTTTAAGGTTTCGGCATCAATACCGGCACGTGGTGGGTCCACAAACACGGTGTCAAACTGATAGCTGGACATCTCAATGCCGGCTTCCTGCAAACGGCGGAATTCACGCTCGCCATTGTAGGCCTGGGTAAATTCTTCGGCAGATAAACGCGCCACCTGAATATTGTCAATCTGGTTCTGCTCAATATTCCACTGCGCCGCATAAACTGAAGATTTGGCCAGTTCTGTGGCTAAGACGCGATTAAAACGGGTCGACAGCGGCAGGGTAAAGTTACCATTGCCACAGTACAGCTCTAACAGGTCCTGATTGGCGTGTCCGGCGGCTGTACAGGCCCATTCCAGCATGTGCTGGCAAACGCGCGCATTCGGCTGGGTAAAGCTGCTTTCAATCTGTTTGTATTGATACTGGCGTTCAAAGACTTGCAGTTCTTCCACCACAAACTCATCGCTCAGTACCAGTTTCTGGCCACGGCTCCGGCCAATAATTTTAATCTGCAGTTGCTCGGCCAGCTGTTTGGCCAGCGCTTCCCACTCTGCAGTTAATGGACAGCGATAAATCAGTGAAACCAGCATTTCACCTTTTAAGGTTGCCAGAAAATGCACTTCAAACAGGCGATTGGATAACAGCGGTTCTGCTTTTAAGGCATTCAGCAGTACCGGCATTAACTGGTTGATGCTAGCATCAGCAATTGGAAATTCATCAATTCGAATGACTTTTTTGTTCTGCTGCTCATCGCGTTCAAACATGGCATAAAACAGGTCATCTTCGGTATGCCAAATCCGGAATTCTGCACGCATACGGAAATGCTGTTCAGGCGAGGCAAACACCTCCAGTGCTGGAGGATTAAATTCGGCAAACTGTGCAGAAATACGTGCAACTTTGGCATCAAGTTGTTGCTGATAAGATGAAGTCATATGCAGTAAAAATCACAAACCCATTGAAACAGGGGATGGTAACAAAGTTTCAGGCAGATGCCTAAAGATATTCTGTGCAAACCTTAAATTGCGGTAGCGTGACGGGAGAAATCGAGCTTCGGCTCAACAGATCGGCAGATTAAAGCCGGGAAATAGATCACTTGCGAGAGCAAAGATAAAAAAAGCCAAACCAACAGAGACCAGGGAGAGTTGGTTTGGCAAAGAGGAATAACACCATGAAAAGGGGTGGCTTTAATCCAGCGTCATCAGGCTGGCGTTCCCTCCGGCCGCAGCAGTATTAATGCTGATGGCCCGTTCAATCACCAGACGTTCCAGCGGAATTTTCGGATCATTCGGTTTAAGATGGCTGATGCCGACAATTGCCCCGGCACGCTGCGCTACCGTTTGCTGTAATTCCAGCAATTGTACCGAACTACCATGATGCAGCACTGCATCGTAATCGCCATGCAGCAGGTCTGGGATCACGCGAATCCGCTGGGCAATCTCTGGCGGCATTTTCGGCAGATATTTCAGCATGAAGCGGTTTTCTGCCAGAACCACCGGCTGACTGCCGACTGCAAAAATTGCCAGTAACTGATGAATCTGATCCAGCTCCTGTTCAGCCAGGGATAGCACGGCATGACGTGGCAAAATCGTATACTGGTTACTTTCACCGGTTGGACCAGTCAGGTTAAAACTCTGACCCGTGGCAATTTTCTCCGGTAGTTGAATCAGCTGCTGCGGGAACTCGGCCTGTACCCAGTCCACCAATTGGTTATACAGGGCAGGCATTGCTGCTGGATGCTGAGCCTGCGCCGCAAATGGTTGAGCCAGCTTTTTCTGCGAGCAGTATTGCATTAAGCGGTAGAGATACAGTGGTCCACCGGCCTTAGGTCCAGTCCCGGACAGGCCTTCGCCGCCAAAAGGTTGCACCCCGACCACAGCACCGACAATATTACGGTTGATATACAGGTTGCCGACCTCGGCTTGGGCAATCACGCTATGAATGGTTTCATCAATACGGGTATGCAAGCCCATGGTCAGGCCATAACCTTTGGCATTGATTTGCGCCAGCAGTTGATCAAGCTGTCCATAACGGTAGCGAATCACATGCAGTACCGGGCCAAACACTTCGCGCTCCAGATCATCCAGATGCGGCAGTTCAATCAGCGTTGGTGGTACAAAAGTGCCGTGTTGCAAGCTTGCATCGCTTTGCTTATTCCACATCAACTGATGCACCGGATAGCCCTTAATGCGCATTTTTTCAATATGACGCTCAATATTGTTCTGCGCTTCCAGGTCAATCACCGGACCAATGTCGGTTTTTAGCACATAAGGATTACCGACGCGCAACTGTTGCATGGCACCTTTGAGCATGGTCAGTACCGTGTCGGCATTATCTTCCTGCACACATAAAATCCGAAGGGCAGAGCAGCGTTGTCCGGCACTGTCGTAAGCAGAGCTGACCGCATCCAGAATCACCTGTTCAGTCAGGGCTGAAGAATCGACAATCATGGCGTTTTGTCCGCCGGTTTCCGCAATCAGTGGAATGGCACTACCAGTCTGGCTTAAACGTTTGGCCACGGTCTGATTCAGGATTTTGGCGACTTCAGTCGAGCCGGTAAACATAATCCCCTGAATCCGTTCATCCTGACTTAGCTGCGCACCGACCGTTTCACCGCGTCCCGGTAGCAGTTGCAGTACATTTTTCGGAATGCCGGCATCCCATAAAATCTGCACCGCTTGTGCTGCAATCAGCGGGGTCTGCTCGGCCGGTTTGGCCAGAACGGTATTGCCAGCCACCAGTGCCGCGGCAATCTGGCCGCTAAAAATCGCCAGCGGGAAATTCCACGGGCTGATACACAGCACCGGCCCTAGCGGAATGATCTGGGTATTGATGTCCAGATCACGCATTTGCGCGGCATAGTAGCGCAGGAAATCAATTGCTTCACGCACTTCGGCAATGGCATTGGCATAGGTCTTGCCACTTTCGCGGCAGAGGAGCAGCATGAGCGGTTGCAGGCGTGCCTGCATTAAATCGGCAGCACGTTCCAGACATTGTGCGCGTTCATGTTTGGAAATATTGGCCCAGACGGCTTGTGCCTGTACGGCATTTCCCAGCGCCTGATTGACTTGTGCTGCTGTGGCTTCCTGTACATGACCAACAATATCCTGATGCTGCGCCGGGTTTAAAATCGCGTGTACATCGGCACTGTCTTCGGCGGTTAAGCCTTCACCCATCGGCTGGGCAGTCCATTGATGCTGATGCAGATTCTGCGCGGTTGCATTTAATGCCGCCAAGTCCCGATCATTGGCTAAGTCCAGTCCAGCAGAGTTGTCGCGCTGCACGCCATATAACTCATGCGGTAAGGGAATCGCCGGATGTTTCTGGCCGACTTTCTGTTCCTGTTGAGCTGTGGCTAAAATGGTCTGATGCGGATTTTCGATCAGATCTTCAATGTTTAGGGTCTTATCGGCAATACGGTTGACGAAAGAGGTATTGGCACCATTTTCCAGCAAACGACGCACCAGATAGGCTAGCAGGGTTTCATGGTTACCGACCGGCGCATAAATACGGCACGGCACACCGAGTTTCTGCTGCTGTTTCGAGCCGACCACATTTTCATACAATGGCTCGCCCATACCATGCAGACACTGGAATTCGTATTGGCCAGCGTAGTAACGCGCTGGATCGGCCAGATGATAAATCGTGGCCAGCGTCTGGGCATTGTGAGTCGCAAACTGTGGATAAATCTGTTCCGGTGCCGCCAGTAATTTTTTCGCACAGGCAATATAGGACAGATCGGTATGCACTTTACGGGTAAACACTGGATAATCCGACATGCCATCAATTTGCGCTTTCTTGATTTCGCTGTCCCAATAGGCGCCTTTCACCAGACGGATCATCAGGCGTTTCTGGCTGCGTTTGGCCAGATCGACCACATAATCTACCACATAGAAGCAGCGTTTCTGGTAGGCCTGAATCACAAAGCCAATGCCTTTCCAGTTATCCAGTGCCGGTTCAAAACACAGACGTTCCAGCAGCTCTAAGGACATTTCCAGTCGTTCAGATTCTTCGGCATCAATATTCAGGCCAATATTATAGTCCTTGGCCAGCACAGCCAGTTGCAGCACCTTGTCATACAGTTCGGTATGCACGCGGTCAATTTGAGCACGCTGATAACGTGGATGCAGGGCAGAGAGCTTGATCGAAATCCCCGGACCGGTATAAACATCTTTATCTTTAGAGGCCTGGCCAATGGCATGGATGGCATTTTGATAGTCATCAAAATAACGCTCTGCATCGTGTTCGGTCAGGGCCGCTTCACCGAGCATGTCATAAGAATAACGGAAACCTTTTTCTTCTAACGGTTCGGCATGTTGCAGGGCTTCGCTAATGGTTTCACCAGTCACGAACTGCTCACCCATCATCCGCATCGCCACATCTACCGCTTTACGGATAATACCACGGCCACTGCGCGCCAGCAGGCCAGTCAGAATACCGCTTAAGCTGTTCTGTTTCGGGGTTTCCATCAGCTTGCCGGTCAGCATTAAGCCCCAGGCGGCAGCATTTACAAACATCAGGTTACTTTGACCTAAATGCTCTTTCCAGTTGCCCTGGTTGATCTTGTCGCGGATCAGCAGATCACGGGTTGCGGTATCAGGAATACGTAATAGCGCTTCGGCCAGACACATCAGGGCGATGCCTTCTTGTGAAGAGAGGGAGAACTCTTGCAACAGGCCTTGCACCAGACCGGCTTTACCGCTGGAATTTTTACGTTCACGCAGGGAGTGGGCCAGCTGAAAAGCCAGCTCATAAATCTGGCTGTTCAGTGCATCAGGAATTTCACTGTGCTCGAGTAAATGGCTGACACATTCACTTTCAGGGCGACGCCATGCGGTATTGATGGTAATTTCTGCCTCATTTTTTTCTTTGAATTCAGTGATGTAATCCAAATGCGGTTTTGCGTCGTCGAAATGGGTTTCGCTATCCATCATGTTCATGCCAACATCCTGTGACGATATATTTTAGTTGAACGGTGTACCTTATATAATTTATGATCACAGAAAATATGCCGAATAACTCACTATAATTTTTGTTATTTTTAGAGATAAATACGGATTATGAATGGAGTGATGAGTCTAGATCGCACTGACATTAAAATTCTGGATATTCTGCAAAAAGATGGCCGGATTTCAAATATTAAACTGGCCGAAGCCGTCAATTTATCGCCAACTGCTGCGCTGGCACGGGTGCAGAAACTGAGTAAAGATGGTTTTATTCTGGGCTATGAAGCCAAGCTGAATCCGGAGTTGCTGAATAGCAGTTTTGTGGTATTTGTGGAAATTCTGCTGGATAAAACCACGCCGAATGTACTGGAGGAATTTTCAGATGCGATTTTGCAGCATCCGGAAATTGTGGAATGTCACATGATTAGTGGTGGTTTCGATTTTGTAGTCAAAATCCGCTGCGCCAATATGGAAGAATTCCGTAAGATTTCCGGGCAAATTTTATGGCAGTTGCCGGGGGTGAAAGAAACCCGCAGTTATCCGGTGATGGAAGTGATTAAGGAAAGCTCGCAGCTAAAACTGAAATATCAGCACAAGGCCAAATAAACCGTCATCTTTGTCTGTATTTTCCGTTAAAACCCAAAAGGAGCCGAAGCTCCTTTTTTTATGGATGATCAATCAATTCGGTAGATTGCTGTGCTAGCTGTTCATTTCCTGCATGGCTTTTTTGTACTCGGCATCTGACTGTTCAAAGCGTTCAATCACCTCTGTACTTGGTGCCCGGTCGAGCAGACTGACTATTACAATACTCAGACTGGCCAGAATAAAGCCGGGAATAATCTCATAGAGTCCGGTATCGGCCATGACATTTTTCCAGACAATCACGGTCATCGCACCGACTAGCATCCCGGCAATCGCGCCTTTCAGGGTCATGCGTTTCCAGAACAGCGACAGAATAATGAGAGGACCAAAAGCCGCGCCAAATCCGGCCCAGGCATAGGCCACCAGCCCCAGGACTTTACTCGATGGATTGCTGGCCAGCCAGATTGCCAGCATTGCAATCAACAGCACCATAAAACGGCCGACCCAGACCAGCTCTTTTTGTGAGGCATTTTTGCGTAAAAAGGCTTTGTACAAATCTTCAGTTAAGGTACTGGAGCAGACCAGTAACTGACAGCTGAGCGTACTCATCACCGCGGCTAGAATGGCGGCCAGAATAATCCCGGCAATCCACGGATTAAACAGGATTTTGGTCAGCTCCATAAACACGGTTTCCGGGTTCTGATTCACCACAGTCGCCAGTTCTGGAAATTGCTGGAAATAGGCAATGGCAATGAAACCGGCACCAACTGCGCCGCCCAGACAGAGAATCATCCAGCTCATACCAATTTTACGCGCCGCCGGAATGGTTTTGACCGAATCGGCTGCCATAAAGCGAACCAGAATATGCGGTTGTCCAAAATAGCCTAAGCCCCATGCCAAAGAAGATAAAATAGCAATAAAACTTAAACCGGACAGCATCTGCGTGGCATGTGGGCGCGCAGTTTCCAGTAACAGACCAATCTGCTGGCTATGATCACCCAGTGCCAGATAGGTCATGATGGGGGTAATCAGCAGGGCAAAAATCATCAGCCCGGCCTGGAAGGTATCGGTCCAGCTAATCGCCAGGAAGCCGCCAATACAGACATAGCTGATGGTGGCTATCGCGCCAATCCACAGCGCCGTGGTATAGGACCAGCCAAACAGGCTTTCAAATAAACGCGCACCGGCCACCATGCCGGATGCACAGTAAATCGCGAAAAATACCAGAATCACCAGTGCTGAACTGACGCGCAGAATTTTCTTGCGGTCGCCAAAACGGCTGGTGAAATAATCCGGCAGGGTCAGGGCATTGTTTTGTACTTCGGTATGAACCCGCAAACGCCCGGCGACCAGAAGCCAGTTTAACCATGCACCAATAATCAGGCCAATGGCGATCCAGGCTTCAGATAATCCGGCCAGATAGATTGCACCGGGTAAACCCATCAGCAGCCAGCCGCTCATATCCGATGCGCCGGCAGAAAGCGCAGTCACCACGCTGCCCAGACTGCGGCCCCCAAGAATATAATCCGAGAAATCTGTGGTGGCCTTGTAGGCATACAGCCCGATACCGATCATGGCCACGATATAAAATATAAAGGTAATTAATGTGGGATTCAGTTGACTCATATGCCCATCCTTTGTCTGTAAGTGTTCATCCATCCGAGATGATTTTTTGCGCATTTTTTCAAGGAGCTGATTCAAGCATGGAATTAAAATTACGTTCTGTAACATTTCGACGGGATTTATAGCGGTCTTGTGTTGCAGTTTGTAGCTTTAGATACAATTGCAAAAATGGCTGCAATGAGCGGAAAATTATTAAGTCAAAATTTTGAATAAAGCGGTGAATATTTTTATTTTTGCAAATATGGAGAGAATCTGTTAAATCTGGCTTAAAAATGGAGTAAATTTACATTATGTTACATCCAGTACATTCAGAAAGAATGTGTAATTAAATATTTCAAAAAGCGTATCAATCTTGTGTAGTTTCAGGCTGGCACAGGTTTAAGATTTTCTTATGCACAATATTGGTGCGAAATAGTGAGTAAACAGTGTGATTACGGTTCAGACAGAGAAAACAAGAATAGAGCATGATTTGCTAGGTGCTAAAGAAGTGCCGGCAGACAGTTATTATGGTATTCATACCTTGCGTGCCTTGGAGAACTTCCAGATCTCTAATCAGCAGGTCGGTGAAAACCTGCATTTCATTCGTGCTTTGGCGCAAGTGAAAAAGGCATCTGCGCAAACCAATTTACAGTTTGAGAAAATCTCCCCGCAGGTGGCTGAGGCGATTCAGTATGCCTGTGACCAGCTGATTGAACAGCCTGCTGCATGGCGTGCGCATTTTCCTTTAGATGTTTATCAGGGCGGTGCCGGAACGTCGATTAATATGAACAGCAATGAGGTGATTGCCAATATCGCCTTAGAACATCTGGGGCTGGAAAAAGGCAGTTATTTTTCCATTCATCCAAATGATCATGTTAATAAGTCGCAATCGACCAATGATGTCTATCCAACAGCCTTGCGTTTAGCGACTTATTACAGTCTGGATGATCTGTTCGTGCAGATGCGTAACCTGATTGACAGTTTCTACAAGAAAGTAGCTGAATTTCAGTATGTATTAAAAATGGGCCGGACCCAGCTGCAAGATGCCGTGCCGATGACCTTGGGGCAGGAGTTCCGTGCCTTTGCCACCTTGTTAAAAGAAGATTTAAAACTGATTGACCGGACCCGTCAGCTGTTGCTGGAAATTAACCTCGGTGCTACCGCGATTGGTACGGGCGTGAATACCCCCAAAGGTTATGCCCAGGAAGCGGTGCAGGCTTTAAAAGAGATTAGCGGCTTGCCATTAATTGGCGCAGAAGATTATGTTGAAGCCACCAGCGACTGTGGGGTTTTCATCATTTTATCCAGCACACTGAAACGTCTGGCAGTGAAATTATCGAAAATCTGTAATGACCTGCGTTTATTAAGTTCTGGCCCGCGTACCGGTCTGGGGGAAATCCGTTTACCGGAGTTACAGGCCGGTTCTTCGATCATGCCCGCCAAGGTCAATCCGGTCATTCCGGAAGTGGTGAACCAGATTGCCTTTAAAGTGATTGGCAATGACCTGACCGTGACCATGGCAGCCGAAGCCGGGCAGTTGCAGTTAAATGTAATGGAACCGGTGATTGCTGTGTCGATTCATGAATCCATCCAGTTATTGACTCAGGCCATGAAAAGTCTGGATGAGAAATGTATTCAGGGTATTCAGGCCAATGAACAGGCCTGCCATGATGCGGTGATGCGTAGCGTCGGTATTGTCACTTTGCTTGACCCGATTCTAGGTCATGCCAAATGTGATGAAATCGGGAAACTGTGTATTGCTGAAAACAAAACCATTCAGCAGGTGGTACTGGAGCAGGAATTACTGACTCAGGAACAGCTGGATGAAATTTTTGCCCTGCATAATCTGGTCAGTGAGGTAACACCACCGGAAGCAGTTTTTGCCCAAGTCAGCTAAGACACTGATTGCTTCAGTAAAACAGCAAAGGCTCAAGGTCATATATTGGTTTTGAGCCTTTTGTGTTTGGCCGATGGTTTTGATTCAACTTACAGGGTCGCCAGCAGACGTGGCTTTAACTGTGCCAAACCTTGGGTTGCAGTGGCGGCAATACATTCATATTGCGCCGGTAAACGCTGCTGATTGGCTTTCGGGTCAATATAATAGGCCTGACAATTGGCCGGAATTTCATGAACCAGACCAGCCACCGGGTAGACCGCCAGACTGCTGCCAATCACAATAAAAATGTCGGCATCCTGTACCCATTCAATCGCCTGTGCATAGGCAGGTACCGCTTCACCAAACCAGACCACGTGTGGCCGTAGCGGATAACCCGCATCACAGACATCGCGTTCCAAATCCAGCTCGGCGCCTTCAATCGGGTAAAAGCGGGTAGTGGTTTGTGCATCGGGACCGGAGGTTTTGGCCAGCCGGATATTGCCATGCAAATGTAATACCTGCTGGCTACCGGCACGTTCATGCAGATCATCAATATTCTGGGTAATAACAGCCACATCAAAATACTGTTCCAGTTCGGCAATCAATTGATGCGCCGCGTTGGGCTGGGCATTCAGAATATTTTTGCGCCGTTCATTATAAAAACGCTGCACCAGCGCCGGATTTTTGGCCCAGGCTTCCGGCGTGGCCACATCTTCCACCCGATGCTGTTCCCACAATCCATCACTATCACGGAAGGTATTAATCCCGCTTTCGGCGCTCATTCCGGCACCGGAGAAAACAATCAGTTTAGGCATAGGCAGATTCCTGTGTGGCGATACTGTGCGTGACTTCCTGTTGCATCCATTCTACAAATTTCTGAATTAAAACTGAATTTTCCTGACTAGAATGTACCAGATAATAGGAGCGCCGGCCGCTGAGCTGCTGATCTGAGGCCAGTACCAGTTCACCGCTGGTTAATTCCTGCTGAATCAACATTTGCGGGATGAGTGCCATGCCCATGCCATGACTGGCGGCCACAGCCAGCATCGAAAACAGTTCATGACGCTGTCCATCATACGGATGGGCATGCTCAATCTGCTGGGTCTGGAACCATTCCTGCCAGATGGTCGGTCGTGTGGTTTGCTGTAATAAGGGCAGTTGCTGTAATTGTTCAGCAGCCAGGTTATAACCATAGCGATGGCTTTTTTGTGCCGCAGGAAAATGCCGGGCAATCAGCTGCGGTGAGCACACCGGCACCACATCTTCCTTCATTAAAAAATGGGTGTGGATTCCGGGCCAATGATCAATCTGCTGCTGCGTGCCCGCATAAATGGCCGCATCAAAAATATTTTCATTAAATAAAAACGGCTTGGTGCTGGTTTCCAAATGGATGGTAATTTCCGGATAGCGCTGGTTAAAACGATGCAGCTTCGGCACCAGCCAGCGCGTGGCAAAGGTCGGTACTACGCCCAGCTTTAAGGTGCCGCCTAATCCTTTATGCGACATCACATCGAGCGTGCTTTGCTCCAGCCCCAGTAAATAGGGTTTGATACTTTTATAATAATGCTGTCCTGCAGGCGTCAGCTCGACCCCATGCCGGGTCCGGATAAACAGGCTTAAGCTAAGAAATTCTTCCAGCTGCTGGATTTGCCGGGAAACCGCACTCTGGGTAATAAACAGCTCTTGCGAGGCATGGGTATAACTGCAATGTTTGGCTGCCGACTCAAAGCAGAGCAAGGCCTGTAAAGAGGGAATATTACGCCGCATTTCAGATCATCCTTTATCTGCACAGGTATTTGAAAATAGCATAGATGAAGGCGCTATGATCGCCAATTTGGTTATTTTTTATTGTTTCTTCACAGGTTTTAACGCGATGCGCAGCTCCAGTATGAATATGCTTATTTAAGATATACGGAGAATGCATATCTGCATTAAAAAATCTCGTTTGAAAATATTATTTTTCACACATAGTATCAACACAAACAACGAGAACATTATTCAGGCAGAGGAAGCTATGAATCAAATGGTAAATTCACATTCAGGCCGTAAAGTACATTTTGACTGGCAAGACCCATTCCTGCTGGAGCAGCAGCTGACTGCAGAAGAACGCATGATCCGTGATACTGCTGCGGCCTATTGTCAAGACAAGCTGATGCCACGTGTATTAGAACAGTTCCGTCATG